>CALCGJ010000090.1 GCA_937900965.1 uncultured Bacteroidota bacterium
GTTCAACGTTGGAATACAATCCCATCTGGTGACTGATATGAGTCACAAAACCTCTCTCCGGATTCAACTCCAGGAGAAGCGCTACAGCCTCCTCCAGGTTCATATGGGAATAGTGTTTTTGTTTTCTCAGGGCATTCACAACTACTACTTTTGACCCCCTGATTTTATTTTTCTCGTCGTCGGAAATTTTGTAGACATCAGTAAGATACGTGAAATCATGGATCCGAAACCCAAACACAAACTGATCGTCGTTATAATGTACAGCTTTAACGGGAACGATCTCTGTATTGCCGATAAAGAAAGGATTATTCGTGAAGGTATGTAGATCCAGTTCAGGAACACCCGGATAACGATCACCTTCGAAGGCATACCCATACTCCCTTCTGATCTGATCCTGCACCTCTTCGGTAGCGTATACCGGTGTCGGCTTTTTAAGGACATAGTTAAACGCACGTACATCATCCAACCCGCCCAGATGATCTTTGTGTTCATGCGTAATCAGGATAGCGTCAATGGATTCGACTTTTTCGCGCAGCATCTGTTGCCTGAAATCAGGTCCGCAGTCAATAACAATGCGCTGGTCTCCCAATTCAACCATTATTGAAGACCGCAGCCTCGTATTCCGCATATCCGTTGATCTGCAGACTTCACAGTGACATGCGATAACAGGAACACCCTGTGATGTACCAGTACCAAGAAAGGTGATTCTCATGCGATAAAATGATTAGCAAATCTAAGAAACTATCGTCAAAATTGTAGAAAAAATCCTGAGTTAACTGTACCTTTGTTGCATGCTCAACAGTTTTCGGACAAGTATCGGCAATTGGCTTTTGAAGAGGAAATCGGGAACTGTTATTCGAAACAGGGCCATGATCAACTTAACCGGAGCTACCAGCATTGGAATCCTTTACCCCCTGTACGATCTGCCCGATTATAACAAAGTAGAGGCATTTGTATCCGGTCTGCAGAAAAAGAACAAAGAGTTACGGGTGTTGGGATACCTTCAACACAAAGATTTGGCCACCCGGTTTCTACCAAAGTTGTCATACGATTTTTTTTCACAACACGATGTGAACTGGTATTTCAAGCCAGTGAATATCAAGGTGCAAGGTTTTATCGAAAAGGAATTTGACTTGCTGATTGACTTGACCTTAGAGGAACATCTTCCGTTGAAATTTGTCGCCGGACTTTCCCGGGCGCGATGTAAAGTAGGTAGGTTCAGCGAAGAGAATACAAGATATTATGACCTGATGATCAAGGTCGACAAGAAGCAGAATTTAGCGGAGTTCATTTCCCAGATACAACACTATCTTACAATCATTAAACCGCATGAATAAAAAAACCTCAAAATTCCGGGGAACCGGAGTAGCTATTGTCACACCATTTAAGTCTTCCGGTGATGTCGATTTTGAAGCTTATGAACGCATGATCAATCATGTTATCGAAGGTGGTGTCGATTATATTGTTGCACTTGGAACTACGGGAGAAACTCCAACGTTGTCGAAACAGGAAAAGGTAAAATTTATTGAGTTTTCTGTCAATAAAATAGGAGGGCGTGTACCTCTTGTTGCAGGGATTGGGGGAAACAATACCTCCGAGGTGGTTCAGACTATCCAATCAATGCCACTGAACGGAGTGAGTGGAATCCTGTCAGTCTCTCCCTATTATAACAAACCTCAACAGGAGGGCATATACCTGCACTTCAAAGCTATTGCAGAAGCCAGCCCGGTGCCCGTCATCCTCTATACTGTTCCGGGGCGCACCGGAGGTAACATAGCTGCTGCAACTACTATCCGACTGGCAATGGATTTCCCGAATATCGCAGGGATCAAAGAGGCTTCAGGGAACTTAGATCAGATTTATCAGGTACTTAAGCAACGTCCGGAAAACTTCCTGGTCATATCGGGTGACGATGGTATGACATTGCCAATGCTCGCTGCAGGTGCAGACGGAGTGATCTCAGTTGTGGCAAACGGGTACCCGAAAGAGTTCTCTTCAATGGTTAATTATTGCCTGAAAGGGGATTTTGCCAGGGGCAGGGAGGTTCATTTTCAGTTGATCGAACTGATCAATGCCCTTTTTCAGGATGGAAGTCCCGGTGGTATCAAAGCTCTGCTTGAGATGAAGGGCTTATGTCAGAATATAGTAAGATTGCCGGTTGTTCCGGTCAATCAAACTACCCGGGACTTGATTAAATATCTTGCAGAAAAAATTGATATACAATGATAAAGAAGTTGCTCCTCCTCCCTCTCACTCTGGTTTTATTTCTGCCTGTTAGTTCTCTGTATTCACAACAATCAGAGAATATAAACACCCACGATCTGTTTAAAAACTCCGGTGAGATCTACTTTGCATTTGATATTGGGTCTCCTCAGGAGCTTGAAGTACTTACCAGGATTATTTCTATATCAAATGTTACTGGTAACCAGGTTTTTGCATATGCCAACAGGAAAGAGTTTCAGGAATTCGTAGAGCTGGGTTATAGCTATACATTACTCCCTCATCCGGGCTCGTTGCTGACTGAAGATCAACTCCGGCCTCCCGGCTCCGGGAAAGGGCCGTCGACAATGTGGAATTACTATCCTTCATACCAGGAGTACCTGGATTTCATGAATGGTTTTGCTGCTTCCTATCCCGACATCTGCAAAGTTGTTCCAATTGGTACATCAATACAGGGGAGAGAGCTTATCGCGGTAAAGATCAGCGATAATGTGGACGAACCGGAAGCTGAACCTGAATTTTTTTACACATCTTCAATACACGGTGATGAATTAACCGGTTACGTGTTGATGCTTCATCTGATAGATTACCTGCTATCCAATTACGGCACTGATGCCCGAATAACTAATCTGGTTGATAACATTGAGATCTATATTAACCCCCTCGCCAATCCGGATGGGACATATTGGGGAGGCAATAACTCTGTAAACCAGGCTAAGAGATACAATGCAAATTGGGTGGATCTCAACCGAAATTATCCTGATCCTGAAGATGGTCCGCATCCTGATGGGAACCAATGGCAGACAGAAACAGTTGCTTTCATGGCTTTTGCCGACAGTAACCATTTTGTGATGGGTGCCAACTTTCATGGTGGAGCCGAAGTGTTTAACTATCCCTGGGACACCTGGTCTAAACTAGCTGCGGATGATACTTGGTGGAAGTTTGTTGGTCGTGAATATGTAGACACGGTTTACCTTCATAGCTTCGGGGGCTATTTCTCTGGATTTAACAATGGGATCTCCAATGGATATCAATGGTATACAATATCAGGAGGTCGGCAGGACTATATGAATTACTGGCATTCTGACAGGGAGGTGACCTTGGAGATATCAGACATTAAACTAATACCGGCAAGTCAACTGTTAAACCACTGGGAGTATAACTACAGATCACTGCTGAATTACATTGAACAGGCCAGTTATGGCATCCAGGGGATTGTAACCGATTCTGTAACCGGACAGCCATTGATTGCAGAGATATTTATTCCTGGTCACGACATGGATAATTCACACGTCTTCACGAAACTTCCATCAGGTTACTACTCACGTCTCCTATGGGAGGGAACCTATGATGTGAGATTCTCTGCGGTGGGCTACTTCCCGAAGATGATTTACAATGTTAATGTCTCAAACTGGACTACAACCAATCTGGATGTAAAGTTGGTCCCTTTGAATGTCGGATCGATGGAACCTGGATGCAAGCGTGCTGCCATGGTTTATCCCAATCCATCCAACGGATTGATTGATCTCTACTTACCTGAACAGGGGATTACCGATGCTGAAGTGGAATGTTTCAATATGAATGGAAAAAGGCTCCTTCTCAGGCATCTCAACATTTCAGATGAAGCCTCTTTTGTACGCCTTAACATGGGAAATCTGGCTCCTGGCTTGTACCTCGTAAAGCTTACAACAAGTAACGCAAGCTACAGCGACCGGATCATCATCCGGTAAAATCTGATTCAGGGTTTAACGCGATTTTGTATTTTTAATATTTGTCGGCTACCTGTGGCAGGTTCCCTTCAATGTATTTTCCGGCATCCAGTTTTTCACGGACTTCAGAGAAAGCTTCAATGGTATACCGTACATCTTCAAGTGTGTGAACAGCGGTTGGGATCAGGCGTAACATGATAACACCTTTAGGAACAACAGGGTAGATCACAATAGAACAGAAAATGCCATAATTCTCACGAAGATCGGCAACAATCTGAGTCCCTTCAGAAACTCCTCCATTGAGGATTACCGGAGTTACAGGAGATGCAGTTTTTCCAAGATCAAATCCTTTTTCTCTGAGACCGTTTTGAAGTGCCCGCACGATAATCCATAAGTTCTCCTTCAGTTCGGGTCTCGTTCTGAGTAGCTCCAGCCGTTTCAGCGCGCCGGCAACCATAGGCATGGGAAGGGATTTTGCATAAATCTGCGAACGCATGTTGAACGCAAGTGCTTTGATGATAGGCTTGTCAGTTGCTACAAATCCGCCGATTCCAGCCATCGCTTTTGCGAAAGTGCCAAAGTAGACATCAACCCCATCCATTATGTTTTGTGCTTCGGTAGTTCCTGCTCCGGTGGTTCCCATTGTACCAAAACCGTGTGCATCATCAACCAGTAAACGAAAGCCATACTTGTCTTTAAACTGCAGAATACCAGGGAGGTCTCCGAGGTCACCAGCCATACCGTAAACGCCTTCTGTGATTACAAGAATCCCACCTCCGGATTTATCAGCAAGTTTCCTTGCCCGCTTCAGAGATGCTTCAAATTTCTCAAGGTCATTATGTGGGTATACGAAACGCTTGCCTAAATGCATCCTCAACCCATCCAGGATACACGCATGTGCTTCAGAGTCATAAACAACTACATCGTGACGATCAATCAGGGAATCAATGATCGAAACCATACCCATATAGCCGTAATTCAGCAGGTAAGCAGCCTCTTTGTTTTCAAAAGAAGCTAACTCATGTTCAAGCTCCTCGTGCAACAGAGTTTGTCCTGACATCATTCTGGCACCCATAGGGTAAGCTAATCCATACTTTTCAGATGCAAGGGTATCGGCTTCGCGAACCTCCGGGTGATTGGCCAGACCGAGGTAGTTGTTCAGGCTCCAGACAATGACAGGTTTCCCACGAAAATGCATGCGATTTGAGATCTCACCTTCCAGTTTCGGGAAATAGAAATACCCATAACCATAATCAGCATATTGGCCTAGCGGCCCCATGTTGTTAATCACTTTTTCAAATATATCCACAGTTCTTGCGTTTTAAGTTAATCCGGGAATTAATTAAGGGCACAAAAGTATTCAAAATTTTGTAATTTTGCAGCATGAAACGGATCAAACAATTTGGTTTTTTCTTACTGATAGGTATGGTTGCTGTCTCCTGTAAGCACAGTAAGCTATTGAAGAATCCGGACCTTGACACCAAATACAATGCAGCCATTGCCTATTACAATGAGAAAGACTACTCCAGAGCTTTGCAGCTGTTTGATCAAATGATGGGAGCGATACGTGCAACTGATAAAGCTGAGGATCTGTATTATTACTATTCCTACTGTTATTACCACCAGAAAGATTATACCCTCGCTTCCTATTATTTCAAGAGATATTATTCCAGTTTCCCAAAAACCAGCAGGGCAGAGGAGTGTCTCTTTATGAGCGCCTATTGCAATTACCTAAACTCTCCGATTGCTTCTCTGGATCAAACCAGTACCTATGATGCCATCAAAGAGTTGCAGCTTTTCATGAACATCTATCCAAAAAGTAAACGGATTCCTGAATGCAATGAGTTGATTGATAAAATGCGTGCGAAATTGGAACTGAAAGATTACAAAATAGCAAAACTCTATTTCAGGATGAAGGACTTTGCTGCTTCGATCACAACATTCCACAATATTCTGCAAGAGTTTCCCGAGACGATTCATCGTGAGGAGATACTCTTTTTAGTGATAAAATCCTATGCAAAATATGCAAGTCAGAGTGTTAAAGAGAAGCAATACGAAAGATTTACCAATACAACCATAGCTTTTCAGGATTTCTATAAAGAGTTTCCCGCAAGCAAATTTGCAGGTGAAGCAGCGGATTTGAATGAAAAATCGCGTGCCGAGATTCAGAAGATGGTTGATAAAAATAAAAACTTAATTGAAGAACAAAGTAAACGAGTTAGACTAAAAAGAAATGGATTATAAAAAAGTAAAAACAGACCTGGTAGCAGTAACCCGAAATATAGAAGATTATACCGAAGGTACTGAGAATGTGTACGAAACGATCTCGGTTATCTCCAAAAGGGCAAACCAGATTTCGGCAGAGATGAAAGAGGAGTTGAATCAGAAACTCGCCGAATTTGCCACAACTACAGATAATCTCGAAGAGGTTTTTGAAAACCGGGAGCAGATCGAAATTGCCAAATATTACGAACACCTTCCTAAACCCACCCTGATCGCAATACACGAGTATCAGAATGATGAGATCTACTTCCGCAAACCTGAGCTTGAGCCGAAAGAGGAGATCATTTAATTATTCCCCGATGCTGAAAGGGAAACATATCGTAATCGGCATCACCGGCGGAATCGCTGCGTATAAAATTCCATACCTGATCAGGTTGCTTATCAGCGAAGGCGCACAGGTTCGTGTGATCATGACACCATCTGCCAAAGATTTTGTCACACCGCTCACTCTGGCTACCCTTTCCCGGAATGATGTCATCCTCCACCCATTTAATATCGAAACCGGAGCCTGGAACAGTCATGTTGAGTTAGGACAATGGGCCGATTTGATGCTTTTTGCACCAACAACAGCCAACACGCTTGGCAAGATGGCTCATGGCATTGCAGATAATTTCGTGTTAACAGCTTACCTGTCAGCCAAATGTCCTGTTATGGTTGCACCTTCGATGGATCTCGATATGTTTCAGCATCCAGCCACCCAGAAAAACCTGGATATCCTTCGCAACTTTGGAAACATTATCATCGATGCCCAGGAGGGTGAATTGGCGAGTGGACTGTCAGGCCCGGGGCGTTTGGAAGAGCCAGAGAATATTCTGAAGATTATAACCGGTTTTTTTTTTCAAAGGCAGGAACTCACCGGTAAACGTATCATAGTTACGGCGGGTCCTACCTACGAAAAGATCGATCCCGTTCGGTTTGTGGGTAATCACTCATCCGGATTGATGGGATTCAGCCTGGCAGAAGAGATAGCCAGCAGGGGAGGAGAGGTTGTCCTGATAACTGGCCCGGTGAGCCTCAAGACCTATAATCCTGCAATCCAAAGAGTAGATGTAATAACTGCTTCAGAGATGTTCGAGGCATGTCAGGATCATATTGAAAAGACAGATATCCTGATCATGGCCGCAGCTGTAGCCGACTATACCATCCAGAATCCGTCTGTTAATAAACTGAAAAAGAGTCCCGATGATCTCACCCTCACCCTATCACCCACACCTGATATCTTGATGGGGTTGGGAAAAGTGAAAAGATCGGGGCAGTTTTTTGTCGGCTTTGCCCTGGAAACTGAAAATTCTCTTGAGAACGCTATGAATAAACTGCAAAACAAATCCCTCGACCTAATTGTTATGAACTCATTGAAAGATCCGGGAGCAGGATTTGGGATCACCACCAATAAGGTGACCATTATTTCAGCATCGGGTCAAATAATTAAAGGGAAAGTCAAACCAAAGAAAGAAGTTGCTTCTGATATTGTTGATTCGATCCTGGGGTCCCTCAATTCAAATAAAACGCTATGAGAAAGATCGTTCTATTCTTTTTTCTAACATTGGGTATCCTGCCCCTGAAAGCTCAGGAATTGAATTGCATCGTTAGTGTCTCCGCTCCAAGTCTTGAAGGAACTAACAGACAGGTATTCGATGCCTTACAGTCTGCGATTTATGAATTTATGAACAACCGAACCTGGGCTAACTTCAATGTGAAGGTAGAGGAACGCATTGAATGTACAATCTTGATTACCATCACTGAACGTTTGGGTGGTGATGATTTCAAGGGAACATTGAATCTGGTGTTACGAAGACCGGTATACAACTCTGCTTATAATACCATACTTCTTAATTATATTGACAAGAGTTTTACATTCAGATATATTGAATATCAGCCACTTGATTACTCGGAAGGAGTTTTCACCTCTAACCTGACTTCAACACTTGCGTTTTATACGTATATGTTCATGGGTTATTATTTCGACTCTTTTGCTTTATTGGGAGGAACTCCCTTTTTTGAAAAAGCTCAGGATGTTGTCAATAATGCCCAAAGCACTCAACTTTCGGGATGGAAAGCATATGAGAGTGATAAAAATCGCTATTGGATGGTAATTAACACCCTGAATCCAATCAACTCGGGCCTCCGTGAATTTACTTACATTTACCATCGACTGGGATTAGACCAGATGTATGATAATGTTGATCTTGGAAGAACCAAGACGACAGAAAGCCTGGAACTTCTGAAACAGGTCTCTAATGCCCGACCTGGTTTGTTCAATCTGCAACTGGTTCTGGATGCGAAAAAGGATGAGTTTGTGAACATCTATTCAGATGAGAGAGTACCTCCGATAGAGAAGACCAAAGTAGTAAATCTATTGAAAGATATCGACCCGGCCAATAGCTCGAAATACCAGGCGATTCTTGGAGGTAAATGATTTATAATTAATTGTTTATCATGATATTAAAGCTCTTTATCGAAAATTATGCTTTAATACAGAAACTGGAGATCGGTTGGGGTGAGGGTTTGTCTGTAATTACAGGTGAAACCGGTGCCGGGAAATCCATTCTGGTTGGTGCCCTATCCCTGATTCTTGGGCAGCGGGCAGATACGTCTGTATTGTTCAATAAACAGACAAAATGCATTGTGGAAGGAACATTCAGAATAGCCAGTTACGGACTGGAGAATTACTTTGAAGAACAGGAGCTGGATTTCGATGAATTTCTTATACTTCGGCGGGAAATTTCGCCGAATGGGAAATCAAGGGCTTTTATCAACGATACACCAGTCAATCTTACTCAGTTGAAAGAGTTGGGAGGCCGACTGGTTAATGTCCATTCCCAACATTCAATTACAACTCTGAACCAAGCCAACTTCCAGCTTGAAATCCTGGACGACTATTCATCAATTCAAGACCAGGTTCAAAAATACCGGAATCAGTTCATAGTTCAGAAAAGACGGTATTCAGAACTTTCGGCATTGCAAAAACAGGAGACCCAGTTACGTGGGGATGCCGACTATCTGCATTTTCTTTTCGATGAGTTGGATAGGGCTTTTCTGGTAGAGGGCGAACAAAAGGAACTTGAAGATAAATTGGCATTGCTGACACACGCAGAGGAGATCAAAACAGGGATATCCCATTCCACACATTTACTTGAAGGCGAAGATTCAAACCTTTTGGGGATATTTGGGGAAACTGTCACTGTACTTAGAAATATCTCCCGGTTTCACCCGGATGTGGCTGAACTTGTTACTCGTTTGGAAGGCAACCTGATTGATGTCAAAGACATCACAAAGGAGCTTCAGCATCTGGAAGATTATATTCATGTTGATCCCAAAGAATCAGAACGGATTTCAAACAGACTTGACATTATCTACAGGCTCCAGAAAAAACACCAGGTCGATTCAATTGAAGAATTGCTGCGGATAAAAGAGGAGTTAACCGGGAAACTTGGGGAAACGGAATCGTTAAATGACTATATTTCAAGCCTGGCAAAAGAGATAGACAATGCTGAACAGGAGCTTGTTAGGTCGGCAAAAAGTATTTCAGCTGCCCGGTGTAAATCTATACCCGACTTTGAACATGAAATAAGTGGATTACTTGCAGACCTGGGGATGCCCTCTGCTAAGTTTTCGATTCTTTGCATCCAGGAGGATAGCCTTACAACCGACGGTGTGGATTCTGTGAAGTTCCTATTCAGTGCAAACAAAGGAGTGCCGCCGGATGAAGTCTCAAAAATAGCATCCGGCGGGGAATTATCCAGGTTGATGTTAAGTGTCAAATCGATGATCAGTAGGAAAAACCTGTTGCCGACAGTTATCTTCGATGAAATCGACAGTGGCGTTTCAGGAGATATTGCCGGAAAAGTAGGGATGATCCTGAAACGAATGGCTGACAAGATGCAGGTCATTGTCATTACACACCTTCCTCAGATTGCCGGTAAAGGAGGTGTACATTACTATGTCTACAAAGAGGATATTGATGGAACGATCAGGTCCAATATCCGAAAGCTGACGCAAAATGAACGGGTAGAAGAGATTGCAAAGATGGTTAGTAGCGACCGGCTAACGGAAGCCTCTTACCAGACTGCCAAAGAGTTATTAATAAACTGACGTATCATTAAGACTAGTCATATGGTATCACATAATCTTTTACAGGGGAAGAAAGGGATCATCTTTGGAGCCCTGGATGAAAAATCAATTGCCTGGAAGGTTGCTCAGAAGGCACATGAAGAGGGAGCTGTGTTTACACTTACGAACACTCCCATTGCGCTTCGTTTTGGAAGCTTAAATACCCTTGCTGAACAGGTTGGCGCTGAGATAATTCCTGCTGATGCCACCAACGTTGCTGAACTGGAGACAGTTATGAAGCGTTCCATGGAGATCCTGGGCGGAAAGGTCGATTTTGTACTCCATTCCATCGCTATGTCGATGAATGTAAGAAAGAGCAGAACGTATGATAACCTGGATTACAATTATTACCATAAGACGATCGATATTTCAGCTATGTCGTTCCATAAAATGCTCCAGGTAGCAAAGAAGCTGGATGCAATCAACAGGTGGGGCTCTGTTCTGGCTTTATCATACATTGCTGCTCAACGAACACTATACAGGTACAACGACATGGCCGATGCAAAAGCCATGTTGGAGTCAATCGCCCGTAGCTTTGGGTATATCTATGGCCGCGAAAGGCAAATACGGGTCAATACGATCTCACAATCACCTACGATAACCACTGCGGGTAGTGGAGTGAAAGGGATCGACGCCTTGCTGGATTTTACCGAGCGGATGTCGCCATTGGGGAACGCCACTGCTGAGGAATGTGCGAATTTTTGTATTGTCCTTTTTTCTGATCTTTCGAGAAAAATAACCATGCAAAACATCTTTCATGATGGCGGATTTTCCAGCATGGGGATGAGTCTGAAGGCGATGACCCAGTATAATAAATGCCTAGGTGATGATGATTGATTTTTCTTTTAAATTTGCAACCTCAACTAAACTTACAATCGTATGAAAATTTTAGTTTGCATTAGTAATGTCCCTGACACAACTACCAAGGTCAAGTTTGTTGATGGCTTGAAAAAGCTGGATGAAACAGGTATCCAATGGGTCATCAATCCGTGGGATGAACTCTCACTTACCCGGGCGCTGGAGCTGAAAGACGATCCGGCCAATGGTATTGAAAAGATTACTGTTGCCCATGTCGGACTGGTAGGGTCTGAACCAACAATCAGGAAGGCTCTTGCCATTGGTGCGGATGATGCAATACGCATTAACGCTGCTCCTGCAGATGCTTATTATGTTGCATGTCAGCTTGTTGATGTAATTAAAGCTGATCCCTATGACATCATTTTCTGTGGAATTGAATCCAGTGATTTTAACGGTTCAACGGTAGGAGGGATGCTGTCTGAACTTCTTGGAATTCCATCTGTTTCTGCCGTATCCAGTCTCAGTCTCGAAAATGGAGGAATCGTAATGACCAGGGAGATTGATGGTGGCAAAGAGACTGTTACTATTTCTACCCCTGTTGTAGCGATTGTCCAGAAGGGAATTACCAAGGAGCCCCGTATCCCCTCTATGCGGGGAATCATGATGGCTCGAAGCAAACCCATCAATGTTTCTGAACCTTCTGCAAGAGACTCACTGACTGAGATCGTTCAGTATGAGATGCCAAAACCACGTGCAGCTTGTAAACTTGTGGACCCGGAAAATCCCGCAGAGTTGATTAATCTTTTGCAGAACGAAGCAAAAGTTATCTAAGGGTATCAAATAAACAGAAAAAAAGGAAAATTTATGTCAGTTTTAACTTTCGTTGAAAATTGGGACGGAAAATTCAAAAAACTCACTTTTGAACTCGTCTCTTATTCGGCAAAAATTGCCGAAATGATGAATACAACCACCACCGCTGTCTCCATTGGAAAAGTTGAACCGGGAGAACTTGAGAAGCTCGGTAATTATGGTGTAAATAAGGTCATTCATATTGAAAACGGAGATCTTATTGCTCTGGATAACCAGGCCTATACTTCCGTAATTTCTGATATAGCGACCAGGGAAGAAGCTACTGTCGTTGTTTTGGCTAACAACAACACAGGCAAAGCTTTAGCCCCCCGGATATCAGTTAAACTAAAAGCAGGTATTGGTGCTGGTGTAAATAAATTACCACTCAGCATTGATCCTTTTGTGGTTTGTAGAAAGGTTTATTCGGGACGGGCCTTTGCCGATCTCACCATTAAATCTCCTATCCGGGTTCTGACGCTGGCTCAGAACTCATTTGAACTGATTGAGGCAGCCAATGCAGCTACAATTGAGACCATCACGGTTGATTTCGAGCCTGGTTTAATTAAAACAGTTGTCAAAGATGTAGAGAAACAGACTGGTAAAATCCTGTTGACCGATGCCGAAATTGTTGTTTCAGGCGGCCGTGGAATGAAATCAGCTGATAACTGGGGTCCGCTTGTGGAGTTGGCCGACTTGCTTGGAGGAGCAACGGCGTGTTCACGACCCGTATCTGACGAAGGGTGGCGTCCTCATGCTGAGCACACCGGCCAAACCGGTAAAATCATTGCACCCAACCTCTATTTTGCAATAGGGATATCCGGGGCCACTCAACATATTGCGGGTGTAAGTTCATCAAAATTTATAGTAGCGATTAATACGGATAAAGATGCTCCTGTATTCGAAGCAGCCCAATACGGCATTGTTGGAGATGCCAGTAAAATACTTCCTAAACTGGTTGAAGCCTTAAGAGAGAGCAAATCGAAATAGGCATGACTAAACAATTAATTTTTGCCTGCACCCTGTTGGTTACTATCGGAGTTTTTACCTTCACAATCAACAGGATCATCAGTTATTTCAGATTCACCAAAGCCAACTTTCCGATCCGCGATTTTGGGAAGCGCTTTGGAGTGATGATAGAAGTTGCCTTCGGGCAAACAAAAATCTTTCGTAAACCCGTAACGGGATTCCTTCATGCATTAGTCTTCTGGGGATTTTGCGTCATCCTGATCGGTAGTATTGAAGTAATTATTGATGGATTGTTCGGTACAGAAAAGGTATTTAAATCATTCGGAGTGGTCTATGACATCATAACGGCATCAGGTGATATTTTTGCTGTATTGGTGGCAATAGCGATCATCGTTTTTCTGTTTCGCAGGATACTCCTTCATGTTCACCGTTTTGAAGGCATCGAAATGAAGGCCATTTCTCACATCGATGCCAATATAGCCCTTACGTTGATTCTGTTGCTGATGCTGTCATTGACCGGGATGAATATCGCCTATGTTGATTACCAATACCTTAAAGGGGAGGAGATCGCGGGGATATACCCTGTTAGCGGCTGGCTGACGGGCCTTTTTTCTGGTGTTTCGGTGAGAGGACTTTACAATTGGTTTGAATTATTCTGGTGGATTCACATCCTTTTGATTTTCATTTTCGCCAACATCCTGCCATATTCCAAACATTTCCATGTCTTTATGTCGGTTCCTAACGTGTTCCTTTCCAGGCTGGAACCTCTGGGGAAACTGCCTAATATGGATGATATTACAAAGGAGGTGAAACTAATGCTTGATCCCAATACTGCATTCGCAACTCCGGCCACTGATGAACCAATAGAACGATTTGGGGTGAAGGATGTTGATGACATCAGTTGGAAAAATTATTTTGATTCGCTTGCCTGTACCGAATGCGGACGATGCACTGCCGTTTGTCCTGCTAACCTCACCGGAAAAAAGCTTTCCCCCCGTAAAATCATGATGGATGTAAGAGCCAGGATGAAAGAGAAAGGACCAGGGTTAGTTAAGCAAGGCAGAGATTATTCCGATCAGAAATCCTTGCTGAAAGATTATATTTCCGTTGAGGAACTGTGGGCATGTACCACCTGTAATGCCTGTGCGAAAGAGTGTCCGATCAATATCAATCATCCAACACTGATCCTTGACATGCGAAGGTTTCTGGTAATGGAAGAGGCCTTTGCTCCCGGCATGATTAAAACAGTATTCAGTAATATTGAAAATAACGGCGCTCCATGGCAATATTCTCCGGAAGACAGATTGCAATGGGCAGAAAATCTTAGAATTAGCGTAAAGTAACATGGAAACCAAGGCAGTAGAAATACCTGTAATGGCCGATTTGTTTGCCCGGGGTGAAAAGCCGGAGTATCTGTTCTGGGTTGGTTGTGCAGGCGCCTTTGATGATCGTTATCGCAAAGTAGCCAGAGCTTTTGCCAAGATTCTCTATCATCTTGATATTAATTATGCGGTCCTTGGGAAGGAGGAGTCATGCACGGGTGATCCGGCACGCCGTGCAGGAAATGAGATGCTTTACCAGATGCAGGCACTACAGAATATTGAACTGTTCACTTCATATGGGATCAGGAAGATTCTTACGATTTGCCCGCACTGTTACAATATTTTTAAAAACGAATATCCGGATCTTGGCGGGAACTATGAGATTATAAACTACCTTGAACTGCTTGATCAGGCCATCCGGGAAGAAAAACTTAACGTAGATCCTTCAATATTCAAGGAAGCCAGGGTCACATACCATGACCCCTGTTACCTGGGTCGTTCGAACGACATGTACCATGAACCCAGGAAGATACTCCACTCGATGACCCGGAATGTGGTTGAAATGGAACGAAATAAGAGCTTCGCACTCTGTTGCGGGGCTGGTGGGGGACAATATTTCAAGGAAGCGGAGAAAGGAGAGAAGGAGATCTACATGGAACGAACGGAAGAGGCACTAAGAACTGATCCCCAGATCATTGCTACAGCTTGCCCCTTTTGCATGACTATGCTGACCGACGGACTTAAATACAAGAATAAAGAAGAGGAGATCAAAAACCTGGATATAGCGGAGATGATCGTTCATGCCCTGGGTCTTTGAATGGAATATTAACCTGAATTAATTTTACATTAACACAGAACTATGGAAAACAGAAAAGTATTGAAAAGTGGTGAGTTTCTGGTAGAAGAGGTAGAGGCCAATGACATATTCATTCCCGAAGAGTTTAATGAAGAGCAGCATATGATAGCGGATACAATCAAGGATTTCTTTGCTGCAGAACTCTATCCAAATCTGGATCAGATCGATTCCCCGGATATTGAACTGATGAAGACCATCCTGAAGAAATCGGGAGATCTTGGATTGATGGGTATCTCGTTGCCAGAAGAGTATGGTGGGTTTGGCCAGGACTTTGTCACCCAGATGCTTGCAGCCGAAACAGTTGGAGCCGGCTACTCATTTTCTGTTGCTTTCATGGCGCATTGTGGAATCGGGACCTTACCGATTATGTATTATGGGAATGAAGACCAGCGACAGCGGTATGTCACTAAGCTTGCAACCGGTGAACTGCTTGGCGCCTACTGCCTTACTGAACCTGGCGCTGGAAGTGATGCCAATTCAGGGAAAACACAGGCTAAGCTGTCAGAAGATGGGAAACACTACATCCTGAACGGTCAGAAGATGTGGATTACCAACGCTAACTTCGCAGATGTCCAGACCGTCTTTGCCAAAATCGATAATGATCGGGTACTAAGTGCCTTTATAGTCGACAGGAACCTTCCTGGTGTTGTGATCACACCCGACGAAAAGAAAATGGGAATTAAAGGATCTTCAACCGCGCAAATTTTTTATACAGATGTGATGGTCCCTGTTGAGAACATGCTCGGAAAGAGGGGAGAGGGATTCCGGATTGCGCTCAGCATTTTACATATGGGACGTATCAAACTGGGTGCAAATGTTTTGGGCGCAGCTAAAAAGGCTATCAGTGATTCTGTTCAGTATGCCAATGAACGGAAGCAGTTTGGAGTCTTGATCTCTTCCTTTGGAGCACTCAAACACAAAATGGCAGAACAGGTTATCAGAACCTTCGCCCTTGAATCAGCAATGTATCGTGTAAGCAAAGATATCGATCTGCAGATTGAGCTGAATAAAGCTGAGGGAATGGATAAAGGAAAGGCTGCAGTTGAAGGGATTGCTCATTATGCTGTTGAAGCTGCAATTCTGAAAGTTTTTGGATCGGAGGTACTTGATTTTGTAATTGATGAAGCTGTTCAGATCCATGGTGGTATGGGCTACTCTGCCGAAATGGCAGTTGAACGGGGATATCGGGACTCCAGAATTAATCGCATCTTTGAAGGAACCAACGAAATCAACAGACTTCTGGTTGTCGATACCGCAATGAAAAGGGCAATGAAGGGAGATTTTGATCTCAATGGAAAGGCTGAAGCTCTGGCGGCCAACCTGGATACTGTTGTAGAGAATGAGGTGGACGGAGAGGGTTATTACGACCAGAAGATGAGATATCTGCGTAATTTCAAGAAGGCTGTTTTACTTGTAATCCATGGCGCTTCAACTACGTTTGGCCGACAGTTGATTCATCAGCAGGAGGTGTTAAACAACATCTCGGATATGATCACTGAACTCTATGCTTCTGAATCTTCAGCACTCCGGGTAAAAAAGATGGAATCTCTCAAAGGTGAGGAAACAATTGCTGTTTACAGGCAGATTCTGGATGTGATGATCTATGATGCCGCCGGTAAAATTGAAAAAAATGGCCAGGATGCCGTCAACTCATATTCTTCTGGCCAAGAGGCAGAAAACATGATTGCAGCAATAAAATCTCTTTCAATCGTGAAAGGCGTGAATGTAAAGGAAGCCAGAAGAGTCATCGCCGAAAAACTTATCGAGGACAACAGGTACAGTTTTTAATTATTTAACCACCTCTGAGTCTGCAGTCTTTTCAGGGCTTTTACCAGGTTTTTTCGGCGGTGAGATGATTTCGATTGTGATCTCCTCCTTTTCCGGAATATACCCGACTTTTATCAGATCATTGGGTTTAATTTTCGTCTTAATAATCTCTTCAGCCAGGGCATCTTCGATGTATTTCTGGATTGCACGTTTGAGCGGACGGGCACCAAACTGAACATCCCAGCCTTTTTCAGCTATATAATCTTTAGCCTCCGGCGTGATCTCTATGCTGTAACCAAGGTTAATAATTCTGTCGTAGAGATGAGTCAGTTCAATGTCGATGATCTTATGAATATCCTCGCGCTCCAAAGAATTGAAAATGACAACATCATCAATCCGGTTTAGAAATTCAGGTGAAAAGGCTTTCTTCAAGGCGTTTTCAATGACACTTCTGTTGTGATCAGCAGATGATGACTGTCGGGCTGATGTGGCAAATCCAACACCCTGACCGAAATCTTTAAGTTGGCGGGAACCAATGTTAGACGTCATGATAACGATAGTGTTCTTAAAGTCGACTTTACGCCCGAAACTATCGGTGAGTAAACCATCATCCAATACCTGTAAGAGAATGTGAAAGACATCGGGATGAGCTTTCTCGACTTCATCAAGCAGAACGATAGAGTATGGGCGGCGACGAATTTTTTCAGTAAGTTGTCCACCCTCTTCAAAACCGACATAGCCCGGAGGTGCTCCGATTAACCTTGAAACAGCAAATTTCTCCATATACTCACTCATATCAATCCGAATAAGCGAGTCTTCTGTGTCAAAGAGGTATTTTGCTAGGACCTTTGCAAGGTGTGTTTTTCCTACGCCCGTGGGCCCTAAAAAGATAAATGTTCCAATCGGCTTGTTCGGGTCCTTCAATCCGGCCCGGTTTCTTCGAATTGCTTTGACCACTTTTTTAATAGCATCTTTCTGACCTATAACTGAGTGTTCAAGTTCATCTTCCATATCTATGAGGCGCTCTCCTTCATTTTTGGCGATCCGTTTCATCGGGATGCCTGTCATCATGGCTACAACTTCTGCTACACTATCTTCGCTGACAATCTGCCGATTGATCTTTGCCTCCTCTTCCCAAACCCGTTTCTCCCGTGCCAGGGTCTCCTGCAATTTTCGTTCAGAGTCGCGGAGGTCAGCAGCCTCTTCAAACTTCTGGCTGTTAATGGCGTCTACCTTCTTCTTACGGGCCTCTTCTATCTGGTTCTCGATATCTATGATGTTCTGAGGTACGTTAATGTTTGAGATATGTACACGAGCACCGGCTTCATCCAGTGCATCAATGGCTTTATCAGGCAGGTAACGATCAGATATATACCTGTTTGTCAACGACACACAGGCGTCAATTGCTTCGTCAGTATAATTAACCAGATGGTGGTCTTCGTATTTCTCCTTGATATTATTCAGGATCTCAATGGTCTCTTCTGCAGATGTAGGATCCACAAGAACCTTTTGGAACCTGCGTTCCAGGGCACCATCCTTTTCGATATACTGCCGGTACTCATCGAGGGTAGTAGCTCCAATACATTGCAGATCCCCACGGGCAAGTGCTGGTTTGAACATATTAGAGGCATCAAGAGATCCGGAAGCATTTCCAGCTCCAACGATAGTATGGATTTCATCGATAAAGAGAATAATGTCAGGGTTCTTTTCCAGTTCGTTCAACACTGCCTTCATCCGCTCTTCAAACTGGCCCCTGTATTTCGTACCGGCAACAAGAGATGCAAGGTCTAGTGAGATGATTCGCTTGTTAAAGAGAGCTCTGGATACTTTTCGACTGACAATCCGCAGGGCCAGACCTTCAGCAATAGCAGATTTACCAACACCAGGTTCGCCGATCAGGATGGGATTATTCTTTTTTCTGCGGCTTAATACCTGCGCTATCCGTTGCAATTCCTTCTCCCTCCCAACGATTGGATCAAGCCTGTCTTCTTCAGCAGCACGGGTGATATCACGACCGAAATTATCCAGTACCGGGGTCTTGGACTTCGATTCAGATGGTCTTTTAGGAGAACTGCTAAACTCTTTGCCGCTCTCTTCCGGTTCCTCTTCATCATCGTCTTTTGGCAGGATGTCCTTGGGTTCAAAAGGACTCTCTTCGCGGACGTTGGTCAGGATAGACTTCAGCTCCTCTGATACAGCGCCATAGTTTACTCCAAAACCGTTGAATGTTTTGGTTACCAGATTGTTCTCATCTTTCAGAATGGCAAGTAACAGGTGCTCAGTACCAATCAATTCACTATTAAATATTTTAGCTTCAAGGTAAGTTATTTTGAGGGCACGCTCAGCCTGCTTAACCAAAGGAAGATGATCGCCGGAAATCGTTTTTTCCGTGTGGTCTGCCACGGAATTTTCAATGCGACTCCTGATCTCTATCAAGTCGATGCCCAGGTTCCTTAAAATTCTTACTGCAAGACCTTCACCCTCTCTGAGAATCCCCAATAAGAGGTGCTCAAGCCCAATGTAATTATTCCCAAGGCGATGTGCCTCCTCCCTGCTGAAGATCAGAACATCTTTTACCCGTTGTGAAAATTTTGCTTCCATATATACCTTCCGGGACTTTCAAACATAAACGTTATAGATCCCTTTTTATTTACAATTTATTCAAATATACAAAAATCAAACCATCATGTAAAACCTGCAAAAATGGCTTGTTTCCAAAAATACAACCGAAAGCCCAAGGAACTATAATAAGCGCTGGTAATTATTAACAAAACCATGTTCATAATCGTCTGAAAAAGATGGTAGAAAAACATGGTATTCTCGCAAATAAATGGTATTTTCGTAAAGTTATATATATTTACTTATCTATTTGATAATCAGTAACATAAATTTCATAAATCCATGGATGAAAAGGGAGAAAGAATCCTTCAGGTAAACATAGAGAGCCAGATGAAGAGTGCCTACATCGATTATGCAATGTCGGTGATTGTGGCCAGGGCCTTACCTGATGTTAGAGACGGGTTAAAACCTGTTCATAGAAGGGTACTTTTTGGCATGTCGGAACTAGGTGTTTCTTCAAGCAGATCATATAAAAAATCGGCCAGAATAGTAGGGGAGGTGCTGGGTAAGTATCACCCACACGGTGATACTTCTGTATATGATGCCATGGTTCGAATGGCTCAGGAATGGAGTCTGAGATACCCACTGGTTGACGGACAGGGGAATTTCGGCTCAATTGATGGTGATAACCCGGCTGCGATGCGATATACTGAGGCCAGGCTGAAGAAAATTGCTGAAGAGATTTTGAATGACCTGGATAAGGAGACTGTGGATTTTCAGCTCAATTTTGATGACACCCTTAAGGAACCTACGGTGATGCCTGCCAAAATCCCCAATTTACTGATTAACGGGGCTTCCGGGATTGCTGTTGGAATGGCTACCAACATGCCACCACATAACCTTACTGAGGTGATCGACGGCATTTTCGCTTACATTGATGATCGCGAGATTACGATAGCCGACCTGATGAAGTTCATTAAGGCTCCGGATTTTCCAACAGGTGGTATAATTTATGGTTACGAAGGGGTTAAAGAGGCCTTTGAGACAGGACGAGGCCGTATTGTGATGAGAGGGGAAGCCAAAATAGAGCCCCTGGAGAATGGCAAGGAGAGAATTATCGTCACTTCGGTCCCTTACCAGGTAAATAAGGCGGATATGATAAAAAAGACCGCTGACCTTGTCAATGATAAAAAAATTGAAGGGATCACTGATATCAGGGATGAATCGGATCGGACAGGAATTCGGATTGTCTATGAGCTTAAAAAGGAGGTGATTACGAATGTTGTTCTGAACAAGCTCTATCAATATACTGCACTCCAGACCTCATTCAATGTCAACAACATAGCATTGGTAAAAGGGCGTCCGATGATGCTCAACCTCAAGGACCTGATCGTGCATTACGTCGATCACCGGCATGAAGTGGTTACCCGACGTACCGAATTTGAACTCAGGGAGGCCGAAAAGAGAGCCCACATACTTGAAGGACTACTCATTGCTATAGCTAATCTGGATGCAATCATCACATTGATCCGGGGATCTCAAACACCAGAGGAGGCCAGAACAGGCTTGATGGAGCAATTCAGTCTGTCTGAGTTGCAGGCCAAGGCTATTCTCGACATGCGATTACAACGCCTGACCGGACTGGAAATAGACAAGATTCAGGAGGAATACGATGATCTTCTTAAAAAGATTGAGAACTTTAAACTGATCTTAGGGGATCTTACTCTCCGGATGGAGATTATCAAGGAGGAGCTGTTGGAGATCAGGGAAAAATATGGGGATGAGCGACGATCACAGATTGTATATTCTGCATCCGACTTCCGGATTGAAGATACAATCCCGGATGAAGATGTAGTTATAACGATCTCTCACCTGGGGTATATCAAACGGACACCCTTAACAGAATACCGGGTTCAGCATCGGGGCGGGAAGGGCCACAAAGGATCAGAGATACGAAATGAGGATTTCCTGGAACATCTCTTCATCGCAACCAACCACAATTATCTTTTGCTATTTACCGAAAAGGGGAAATGTTTCTGGCTCAGGGTATATGAAATTCCGGAAGGAGCGAGGACATCCAAGGGAAGAGCAATACAGAATTTACTTAGTATTGAAACTGACGACAAGGTTAGGGCATATATTAATGTCAAGGACCTGAAAGATACTGAATACATCAATTCCAACTACATCATGCTGGCAACCAAAGGCGGGACAATCAAAAAAACCACTCTGGAAGCCTATTCCCGTCCTCGCCAGAATGGCATCAATGCAATTACTATCAATGAAGGGGATCGTCTTCTGGAAGCAAAACTGACAAACGGTGATGAAGAGGTGGTAATGGCACTGAAATCTGGCAGAGCTATCAGGTTCAATGAAGTGAAAGTTCGGCCAATGGGTAGGAATGCCGCTGGTGTAAGAGGAATAAGGCTTTCCGGACCACAAGATGAAGTGGTGGGAATGATCTGTATTCCACTGGATAAACGGTGCGAGATTCTTGTTGTCTCTGAACATGGATACGGTAAACGTTCAGATATTGAAGATTATAGGGTTACCAACAGGGGAGGAAAAGGGGTGAAGACGATCAATATCACAGAAAAAACAGGACATCTAATAGCTATTAAACTGGTAACGGACCAGGATGATCTTATGATTATCAACCGCTCCGGTATCATTATTCGTTTGGCTGTAGGTAATCTTCGAATAGTTGGCCGGGCTACTCAGGGTGTTCGGTTACTTCAAATCAAAGAGGGGGACATGATAGCCGCAGTTGCCAAAGTAGAGGTAGAGGTAGAGGAGGAGGAAGGGGTTGAATTTACAGAACTGACGGAAGAAACGGCTGAACAGCCTGATGAAACTAATGAAAAGTCGGAAGAAACTACTGACCAGCCCGATGAAGAGGAATCCCCGGAAAATATTTGATAAGAAATTAACAATAACTAATATCATTGTTTATTTTTGTAACGAGATACATTAACTGCAAAAGGAACCAAAACTATAATTGTCATGAAAAGATTTGCAATTCTGATCGTACTGGCACTCACCATTACCATTGCCTATGGGCAGAAAAATGTTCGTCAAACTGCTTCTAACTTTCTGAAATCAGGCAAGTTAGATAAAGCTGTTGAGGCTATTAATGAATGTGTGGCCAATCCGGCAACCCTTGAGGATGCTCGTGCATGGTTTATTCGGGGGAATATTTACCTGGAGATAGCCAATACAACCAATGAAGCTTTTTCAGCGCTCAATTCCGATCCACTGACAAAGGCTTTGGACTCATATAAGAAAGCAATGGAATATGATCCTAAAAAAGAGTTTTACGATGATATTTTCGTTAAACTTAACTGGCAGAGGAATAAATTGTATAACACAGCTGTAGATGCTTACAATAAACAAGATTTTTCCTTAGCCATGACTAGTTTTGCGAATGCAGCAGATGTAATTGCAATAGCTGAAATTACGGATACCGTTTCATTGTTAAATACTGCTTATTGTTCCACCCTTGCAAATAACAATGATAATGCTATTAAATATTATATGATACTGGTAGGGCATGGATATAGCACACCGGCATTATTTGTGAGCTTATCAGATCTTTATAGAGTTGATGAAGATGAAGAAAATGCCATGAAATACATCCAGATGGGAAAAGAGGCATTCCCGAACGATCCCGATATTTTCCTGGGGGAAACGAGCGTTTTTTTGACATTCAACTATACGGACAAAGCGTTGAACAATCTGCTGACCTATGTTGAAATTGACACTACTAATTATTCAGTTTATTTTGCTTTGGGGACGATTTATGACAAGATAGTGACTGATAGCTTAACGGATGATGTTACCAGGAGGGAGGCGCTGACCCAGGCTGTTGCAGCCTATGAGCAGTCTTTAACTCTTAATCCTGAATATTTCAATGCACTCTATAACATTGGGGCTCTTTATGTGAATACAGCTGCTACAATTGAAATTGAGGCAAATGCACTACCACTAGATGCGGTAGATAAATATAATGAAATGAAATCTGAACTGGATGGCTATCTTACAAAGGCGGCTCCTTTCCTTGAGCAGGCGACAATTATGCAACCAGATGATATCAATACACTACAAACATTACGGTTAATTTATTCGAGAACCAATCAACCTGAGAAATTAAGGGAAATAGGTGAAAGGATTGATTCATTAAAACAATAGGGGATATTGAAATAAAGGAGGAATAGTACAGCCTCCTTTATTTGCACATTCCTACTTTACATAATATTAATTATAGGACAATCATACTGCGTCCCCGAGACTTCGGGGTTAACATAAAATCAGTTCCAGGACTTCAGTTCTGGAACGGTAACGATTTTATGTTAAAGCAATTAGCCCTTAATGGTTAACTTGTCGCTATAATTAATACTATGTCTCCACTTCGTTCCGGGCTCCGCCCAAATAGAATCAAAAAGATTTTCTTGTCCTATAATTGGTCACTATGTTAAATAGCCGGACCGGCCTACCCAGGTTATTTTTTTCAATGATTAAAAAAAAGTTTTATTCTTTCCTTCGCATAAGAATTGCAAATTACTCACTCATTGCTAATTTCCAATTGTGTTCTTGATTGCTTTGCAATTCGTTCCTCAGTTTGCAATACATATGCGATTCATCCCATTTATATGGAATGAAATCTAAGATCGTAAATCCCTGTCAATGCAACTTTTGCGAATAAATATTATCTTTGTTAATATGAATCATCCCCATTGAGAACAAAGATCATCATCGGTCTGATTTTCATCCTGCCTTTTGTTGGATATTCACAGGGGGAATTCAATATTTGGTATTTCGGAAATAAAGCCGGTCTGGATTTTAATACTGTTCCACCGATTACTCTTTTAAATAGTGCAATGAATATTCCTCCTAATGCAACAGTAAGCATTTCAGATTCACTGGGCAATTTATTGTTTTATTCTGATGGGTATAGTGTCTGGAATAGAACCCATGTGAAAATGCCCAACGGGTTGGGATTAATTGGAAATGGGAACAACTCGCAGCCAGTGTACGCGGTTAAAAAATTGAATGAAAATAGCGTCTATTATCTTTTTACATTAAAGCCCAGGTTCCTGCTCAATTCGGTTTGTTCTATTCCATCATCGATATGCAGCTTGATGGAGGATTGGGAGATATACCTCCCGGATCCAAAAACATTCCTGTGATTGGTGCGGAATCAGCTCAAGATAAACTACATGGAACACGACATTACAACAATAAGTATGTCTGGATAGTAACAAGGTTATATGGTCAGAATAAATATGCATCCTTCTTGATAAGTGAAAATGGAATAAGTTCTCCTGTCTTGAGTAGTTCGATGGTACCGGGCACGAATATAATTCGAAATGGGGAGATAAAATTATCTCAAGATGGAACAAAATTAATCGCTCTATATAAATCAGATTCAATAGCGGAAGTATGCAATTTTAATTCCCAGAATGGTGAAATTATTCCTCTTTTCTTGTTCCGCCCTAGTTATTCAACTAAAGCATCACCTGACTTTGCAGAATTTTCAACAGATACTAAATCATTGTATGTTAATGGTATGATTCATTTAACTTCCCCTTCCATAGACGCCTCTAGGATTTTCCAATATGATCTTTCAAAAACCGATTCATCCGAATTCATGCAGAGTCAGATACTTATTGGAAGCCATAATCATGGTCGCGGATTGCAATTGGGTCCGGATGGTAAAATTTACCAATCCATCAACTGGGTGGATTCGTTAAATGTGATTAATAATCCGAATATTCAGGGTATTGGATGCAATTTTCAAGCAAATGAAATATGTTTGGATGGAAGAATAGCTTATGAGGGACTTCCCCAATTTCTTCAAAAGTATAAGGCCCATATTCATCGCTCTGGGCATTGCCAGAATGAAATAATACATTTCTGGGGAGATATCTGGCCTCCGGCCGATAGTATTCACTGGGATTTCGGGGATCCCACTTCAGGCGCTGCAAATTATTCAAATGATTCCATACCTTCACATGTTTATGCAATACCCGGACAATACACGGTTGAACTGTTTGTACGCTATATCGACAACCGGACAGACACCTCATGGCTAACCATCACTATTCATGAATCACCCTCTCCTTCATTAGGACCAGATCCAACCATCTGCCAGGGTGATTCGGCTACTTTCGATGCAGGATTCTGTTCAGGTTGTTCCTATGAATGGACAAGTATTCCTCTTGGTTTTTCTTCAACCGAACAAACGATAACTATCGGTCAGGCTGGAATATATGAAGTTATTGTCACATCAGCGAATGGTTGTACAGGCATAGATACCGTACAATTGACAGTCACTGTTCCACCTGCAGTTACAAACACTCCTCTTTCAAAATCAATTTGTTCCGGCGAATCCACAGACATAATGCTCACATCTACTTTGCCAAATACCACCTTCTCCTGGACTGCCATGGGTTCATCACCCTTTGTTATCGGGTTCTCACCAGGATCAGGAGATACCATTAACCAGGTTTTGTTCAACTCCGGATCGGACGCGGAAACCGTTATCTATGCCATCACTCCGGCCGTCGGAAGTTGTGTGGGCGATTCGGTTCAATTTGTCGTAACAGTCACGCCAGGCGATTCTGTAATGATTTCGATTTCTTCTTCAGCCGATTCAGTTTGTGCAGGAACACCGGTAACGTTTACAGCCACCTCAACTAATGGAGGAGCCACACCGGCTTATCAATGGAAAGTCGATGGATTAAATCAGGGAACGAACGATTCCCTTTTCACCTATGCACCTGTAAACAGGGATAGTGTTACCTGCGTTTTGACTTCATCAAATACCAGCTGTACTACGAATAATCCCGACACATCAAATGCAATCATACTGACCGTAAATCAGAATTTACCGGTTAGCATTTTAATTGTAGCCTCTGCAAATCCAGTTTGTGAGGGAGATAGCGTTATGTTTACAGGAACTACCGTGAACGGCGGCTATATGTCTGATTATCAATGGCTGGTAAATGGTGATCCCGTGGGAACAAATGATTCCACATTTACCTATACACCGGTCAACGACGATTCGGTGAGATGCGTATTGACCTCCAGCGAAACCTGCACATCCAGTAATCCAGTGTCAAGCAATCAAGTATACATGATTGTAAATCCGATATTGCTGGTTGGAATTACCATTTCCCCATCTGCCAATCCGGTTTGTGGTGGATCCCCGGTGACATTCACAGCGATGCCAATAAATGGAGGAAGTTCGCCAGATTATCAATGGAAAGTCAATGCAAACAATGCAGGAATTAACAATGCAGTATTTACCTATACGCTGGTTGATGGCGATGTTGTTTCTTGTATTTTGACTTCAAATGAAGATTGTGTTACAGGTAACCCGGCCACATCCAATTCCATTTCCATGATAGTGGGAGAACAGCCTGATGTCTCCTTTTCTGCTTGTTTCGATACAATTACAACGCTAAACGCCAAACCATATAAGCTCAAAGGCGGAATCCCACTGAGAGGTGTATATTCCGGACCGGGAGTAGATCAGATAACAGGGTATTTTAATCCGACCATGGCAGGGTTGGGAACCAAAACCATCTCTTATTCATACACAAATTGGTACAACTGCAGTGATAATGAGATTCGAAGCATCAACGTCGTGAACCTGGGTCCATTCACTTGTGGAAATGATCTGCTGGATATACGTGACAGCACTGTATATCCAACTGTCCAGATAGGGACACAATGCTGGATGGCCACCAACCTGAACTACGGAACCGAGATTCCCTACACTACTCCCCAACGAGGTAACTGTATCCCAGAGAAATACGAGTCGGCAGTTGGCAGTTGGCAGTCGGCAGTATATCAGTGGGACGAACTCATGTGTTATCAGGATGCTGAGGGGCTTCAGGGCCTTTGTCCTCCCGGCTGGCATATGCCTTCTGAATCCGACTGGAACCAATTGTTTGTCTTTTACCAGGGCAATGCGTTTGCCGGAAGTCCCCTACTCTATTCCGGATATTCAGGGTTTAATGTACAGTTGACAGGGATTTCCGGTTTCAATAAGAACTGGTATTTTGACGGCTTTGCCACTATGTTCTGGAGCTCCACATCGCATGGGCCATGGAAAGCCTGGGCTCACGGGATGAATGATTACAACTATTCGGTGTCGTATTATCCTAGTTACAGGGCGAATGCTTTTTCGGTTAGGTGTTTGAGAGATTAGTCTGCCACCTCATACTCGAATTTCATCGGTTGGGGTATTTTTTTTGATGCATTAAGTAATTCAATTCCTATGATGGATCCGTTTTGATCATAATCCAGAATAAGTCCTTGCTTTTCCTCATCACTCTCTTCTACCTTGGCTTCCGAAAATGATATATAAAGGACATCTAACTCCTTATCATATTTTATTTTCATAATACTTTGATATTTTCGATGTTCTATAAACAGTTATTATCAGAGGTGGATCTTTAGACAGATTGATAAAACCCCGTATCAGATATTTCCTATCAAACTTTCTTAACCGGCTTTAACACAAAGATACATAATTATGATAATCGGAAATTAAAAGACAACCGTTTATAATCGAGGTATCCTTCCTGCCGGGTGAATGCGTTTTCTCTCCCCTATTCACTCCACACCCATTCTGCTCGCTTCGCTGCGCAAAAAGAGTGTTCCGTTCTAAAGAAAGAAGAAAGAATAAAACTTTTAGGTTGGCCTCTGGAAATATAACCCAAAGCTATTTAACATAATGCAATTCCATTATAGGACAATCATACAGCAAAATACTCCTCAAGGATTTTCAAGGTATCGCTATTTGTTTTAATATCTTGAACAGCTCTACCCTCATGTAGTATCACGATCCGCTCACAAACTTCTGTAACATGATTCAGGTCATGGCTGGATATCAGCATGGTAACGCCTTTTTCCTCTTTCAGCTTGCGTAACATTGTCTTCAGACGAATCTGGGTGGTTGGATCCAGACTGTTGAATGGCTCATCCAGAATCAGGATTTCCGGAATTGGCATTAAGGCTCCGGCAATACCGATACGCTGACGGTTGCCACTGGAGAAATCACGGATCAATTTCTTCTTTCCCAGTATCTCATTATTGAAGAATTCTGCAAAATCATCAAAAAATGCAGCGATATCTCCCCCAGTAAGTCCGTAAATATCAGCAATAAAGGAGAAATATTCTTCCGGTGTTAGAAAATCAATCAGGAATCCATCATCCAGGTATGACCCGGTATATGCTTTCCAGGCTTCATGCTTGGCAACATTCTCCCCTCTGGAAAGAACAATCCCACTATTTGGACGTATCAGATCCAGCAAACACCGGAACATGGTCGTTTTCCCAGCGCCATTATTTCCAACAAGACCGAAACTCTCTCCTGCCGGAATCTCCATTTTTGGTATATCAAGCACCGTGGCTGTGCCGTAAATTTTGGTAAGATTTTCGATATTAATCATCAAAATAACATTAAAGTATTAATTTAACTTCTCTCTCTAAATGCACTGGCCATAATATACTTACGAGATTGCAAATTATTATTTATCAGCTTCAACAGTTGTTTATGTAAAATCAACCCCAGGATTCCCAAACAGGCAACAAATATCAGCCCGATGTTCGGAATCCCAAACTGTGTAAAGGGTATTTGAATCAATACCGGTAACAAAAAGGCTGGAACAATAGCAAGCCAGTTACTGGCACCTATTCCCTGGTAGTTAAAAGCAGCTCCTTTGGTCAGATCCATTCGTTTTTTATTGAATGTGGCAAAGTATAACAGAACGAAAGATAATATTCCTACATTATAAAAAAACATGGCAGTATTGACAAAAAAGATCTGAGAGCCAAACAGAACATAAGGAATCGTCAATACATAACAAATGGTACTGATGCTTACGGCGATTATGAATTTCACCCATATATATTGCTGAAAATCAATATTTTTAGTTAAGAGTGTGTCAAAATAATTACTCTCGTACCCGAATGCATAGTTGGTGTAATTGAGCATCATTCCCCCTGTCATGAATACCCCGATAAAAAAAAGCATGAAGTCCATTTCTCTATAAATTGGCTGAAAGTAGAAAAACAATCCATATCCCAGAAAGATTGGTAACATATAGATCATTGTTCTTGTTCGTTTATGTCTCCAGTAGAGTTTCATTTCCAGCATGAAAATGGTACCAGTTATTCCAAACGACCTCATCAACCTGTTCCCGGTTGACGATTGCACCTCTTTATGCCTCCTAATCCTAACTTCCTCGGGATACAAATGATTCTTCAGGAACTGATAATGAAGCAGATAAGTTAATATCATCCATGCCATGGGAAGTACGAGATAAAGCGGTTGTCGGATAACAGCACCTAAAGCCTGGCTTGACAGCAGAGCGAAGGATAAGAGACCGGTTTTATCCATTGCAAAAAGAGTCCCGATAATTACCACAAGTGCCAGAACAATCAAAGGTTTGGTCCCGAACATCCGTTTGATGTATGTTGAAAGAAAGGTATTCCCAAGGATCAACAGGATCAATGTGACCATCCAGTTGAGAGACTGCAGAGATCCGGCTTCAGGTTTAATAAGCGTAAAAAGCACAGGTATGAAAATGAAAAGGGGAATCAGGTTAAAGAGATTCAGGACGGTTCTCCCTACCATATAGTGTATTATGGTTGATTTTCGAAGTGGCAGATGAAGGAATGATTCCAGGGAAATTTCGGGCAATGATTGCATCATAAATCTGATAAACAGGTCGGTAAAGAAATAAAAGATCAAAAATCCATTGAAGATCACAACTGGATCTTCGCCGGGGTAGATCTCCTGGATAATTTTCCCAATAAAGAGACCAATCAATAACAGGTAGAGCAAGGAAATAAATAGAAAAAAGCCAATAACAAGATTAAGAATAAGGTTCTTCTGCCAAATCGAGGCCCTTTTAGCAGATTTCCATTCTAGTGATATAAACTTTACAAACATCTTCGAAAATGGTTAGGCAATGATCGCAAGGTATAAAAAAGGTTGTCCTTATAAGTAAGAAAAGGACAACCTAAAGTAAATGGTCTATGAACAGGGTTATTTAATCGGGAAGAGAATCTGAGTATTCCATTTCGCAGTATCCGGTTCAGTCATAGGATCAGTCACATAGATCTCCCACGGATTGCCAATGATTTCAAGTCCGCCTTGAGCTACGTATGTATCCAGGGCGTGATATACTTTCTCAGTTTGTTCGTAGGGACCAAAATAGTCGGCCATGACAACCTTTTGACCAGGAATCTCTTCGGCCCGGATCCGGCCCTTTCCTCCATCAGCATACTCAACGGGGATCCCCAGGTCAAATACAGAGAAGTGGGTTATAGAATCCCAGGAATGGTAAATGGCAAATGGATGACCCTTTGGAGTAAGCCGTTTCATTTTGATGAATTGCATAATCTCTCCATAGCCCCTACCCATCACATGTCCATACGACTCAGGACCTGCCGAGTCCCTGATTACCAATACAATCTGGTCCTCTGTATAGATTTCTTTAATAGGTGGCCACCCGTGGCGCTCCTCTGCTACTTGCTTTAACTTCGCTAATCCCTGTTCAAAATCGGGTCCCATCATTTTATCCATAAAAAGCCCCATGTATCTGTTCAGAGGATTAAATCCAAGATCTCCCTGATCAGTCCAGATAACCAATACAGAATCATTTACTTCATCATATGTAAACTCTCCTTTTGACTGGTATTTTCCATCGTCAAATGTCAGATCATAAGCGAAAGATTTACCTGGAACAGATTCGGTGACAATAAGTTCCCCATTTCCAAGAATCTCTCCATTCCATTTCCATATGGTCCCAACTTCACAATCATTTCCCGAGAGTTCAAACAAAGCAGTTGTATCAACGTTTTTGGTCCATGGAGTCCACAGATCCCATTTTTTCATGTTGCACGTAAGGTCATACACCAATGCTTTATCAGCTCCTATGGTGATGCTTCTCTCCACTTTATACTGGCGAGGTAGTAAATAAGCTATGATTACAAGAACCGCGATGATAATCAAAAGCCATAATACAATTTTTCCGAATGTTCTCATTTTTAAAAGATTAAAGGTTTGTGCCGTAAAAATACGACAAACTGTCCCGAAAATCAATAATCCTTTAGAAAATATGCGTAAAAATTTCACGAAGAATTGAAACTCTCCTCTTTTGAACCTTATTAAGTTGTATTTCCTCCCCTTCTTTATTAGTTTGATCATTAATCACAGTATGAGGATCATATTTCTCTGCATAAAACCGTATGCGATTCGCCATTATCCGGCGATACTCAACTTGCGTTTCCTTGATATTTAAGTTATTCATTGCTTAATGATTTAAGTAATTTATGCAATACGAAGGCTTAAAAGTATAGCAAGTTGAAACTCATTACTAATTAATTAAATAAAAAATTATGCTTAAATCAAATGACTTAAGAAACATTTAAGTATTATTAAGCACTTAATTAAGCTTAAGTTTGCTTAAGCAGTATTTATTTCTTATATTTGCTTAATAAATTCAATTGATTGTGTCAGCTGAAGGTATATCATTACGTATCTTATCGTTAATTCCTGGGTTAATTCCTGGTATTGAACAGGTTGTTCTGGTTCATTTTCAACATGATAGAACAGATTTATCCGGATTTCTCTTAAAAAAGGAAGAGGATACATACAAAACAGATCAGATCAGAATTGAAGCTGGTTCCTCATTTTTCAGAGAACTTGCTGGAACTACAGGCTCATACCGATGGTTCCCCAAAGACCAGGTTCCGTTTGAAATAGTATCTAAAGATAAAGTTCAATTAACTATATTTAGTGAACTGAAAAACAGTGTTTTATTGATAGAATGTTCTTTTAATGCTTCTCATGGATCTGATCTGTTTTTCGTATATTTTAATGAAAACCTAAGTAATTTTATATTGGACAAGGTTACAGAACCACTATCTGTCAAACACAAGAATATTGTAGCATACCTTCTCTCCCATTCGATCAGGACCTTGTTTCTGGTCATTGATTCCAATGAAAAGCTTACAACTACATTCAACGATCAGATCCGACTTGTTGTGAGTGAGCGTGACAAATTAAATGAACAACTTGAACAGCAATCTGTTAAGGAGCGGCAGGATATACTAAAACTTGCTCAACATTATCTTGTTAGGATTACAGGTGGGATGGGGCTGAAAGCAACGTTTACCGATTCGGCCATAGTAAAATTGAAAAATTATACGGGTGAATTAGCTCAGTTAGAGGAGGTTATAAGGGAAGCGCTAAATTTTGCCGGCGCGCTGTCCTCCCCTACAGGTTTCTCTTCACTATTGCTGGCTGATTATCACATCCGTTTCCCTGATCCGATTCAGGTCAAGATGCATGATGAAGCTATAGATGGACTACCTCAACGGATGGTTAAGACCCACCTTCTGCTTGACAGGCTTGAACATGCTGCAGCTGGTATAAAACAGCGAAAGGATACACTTACAAGTGCCAAAGTTGGCAAAGAGTTCCCTACCCCTATTTCAGCACCTGCTATTACTGATGCACTTCGTAAGCATAAAAAGAGAATAATTCAGCTTTTTGAGCAATATCCTGATAAATGGGAGATAATCAGGCATGAGTTCAGACCAATACAGAACCTGATGAATTCAGATCAAAACCAGGAGCTGTTGTCAGCTTGATAAATATTTCTATTTTTGCATCGATGAAAATTGCTGTAACCGGAGCCAACGGCCATGTTGGCTCAAATCTTTGCAAAGCCCTCCTACTGAAAGGATACCACGTCAAAGCCCTTACGCATAAACATACTAAGGCCATTAAGGATCTTCCCGTTGAGTTTATCCCTGGCGATATCCTTGATAAGGATTCTATCAGAATTCTGATGCAGGATGTAGATTATTGTTTTCATCTTGCTGCATATATCTCCATAAAAGGTGATCCCAACGGGATGGTATGGAAGATCAATGCCGACGGCACCAAAAATATTGTTGAAGTAGCCCTTGAACAACAGATAAAAAGACTTATCCATTTCAGCAGTATTCATGCGTTTCAACAACACCCAACAGATAAACCTCTGGATGAAACGCGCCCGTTGGTTGGTTCTGAAGGGTTTGCGTATGATCTTTCCAAAGCTGAAGGAGAACGAACGGTCCATAAAGCTGCTGCTAACGGACTTGATGCTGTCATTCTCTGTCCCACAGCAATCATCGGACCTGATGATCCTGAACCTGGATTAATCGGCAAGGCACTTCTGGAGCTGTATCATAATCAGATTCCGGCCCTTGTCCCGGGTGGATATAACTGGGTGGATGTCAGGGATGTGGTTAGCGGAGCAATCAATGCAATGACCATGGGTCGTGCCGGTGAGAAATACCTGTTGTCAGGCACATGGTACAGTTTGCTTGATCTTTCCCGAATCGTTGCCAAAGCTACAGGTGCAAAAACACCTCAGACAGTGATGCCCATGTGGGTGGCAAAACTAGGACTCCCTTTTATCACGATGTATAGTCGTATTGCCGGAGTAGAACCACTCTATACGAAGGAGTCGCTTCAAATAATATCGGAAGGGAACCGCTTCATCAACAATGAAAAAGCCCGGCGAGAGTTGGATTTTACGACGCGCGAACTTTTAGTTACTGTACAGGATGCCTTTACCTGGTTTCAGGATAATGGGTATATTCATTAATTGATAATTTCATGAGCAACTCTACCTTTTATCTCATTGTGTATGTATGGATAGCGATCGCGTTGATAATTTTTCCAATCGTTTTACGAATAACTGCACCCTACGGGCGCCACACGTCAAAACAATGGGGAATGCTTATCAGCAACAGGGTTGGATGGATTATCATGGAATCTCCCGCATTGTTGGTTTTTGCCGGCCTGTTTCTGTTTGGTTCTGCGAAGCATAACGTTGTGACCTGGCTATTTTTTGGATTTTGGGTCTTCCACTATATCAACCGCACCGTTATTTTCCCTTTCCGGTTGCGAACAACCGGGAAGCAAATACCTCTGGCTATTGTGTTTATGGCATTGGGATTCAATTTTGTGAATGCTTTCATCAATGGATATTACCTGGGCTCTCTTGCCTCCTATCCTATCTCGTGGATGACAGATCCACGATTTATTATCGGCATCATCATGTTTGTGGGTGGAATGGTGATCAACTGGCAATCTGATGATATCCTGATCCATCTGCGGCGACCCGGTCAAACAGGTTATGTCATTCCACAGAAAGGGCTATTTAAGTATATCTCGTGTCCTAACCATTTTAGTGAGATTATTGAATGGTTTGGATTTGCCATGATGACATGGTGTGCACCAGCGCTTGCTTTTGCCATCTGGACTCTTGTGAATCTTCTTCCACGCGCCTTGCACCATCATAAATGGTACAAATCTACCTTTCCGGATTATCCTTCAAATCGAAAGGCGTTGATTCCTTTCATCCTTTAGTAGAGAAAATTTGGTCCTTCAGCAATAAACCGTCTCATTTTACGTAAATTTGGATACGAAATCAATTGTTTCAACTCAAAGATATTTATATGAAAAAATCAACTTTCATGATAGCTGCGATATTACTTGCAGTTATAACAATTTTCTCCTCTTGTAAAAAAAAGGATGAACCCGCTCCTCCCAATGTGCTCTTTTCATTCGCACTTACGGATGGAGGCGGTTTTGTTTCCGGGGATGTCACACTAAAAACAGGAGAACAGTTTAAGGTGGGGATTACTGCATTTGCCGGTACAGGTAATACCCTTACACGGTTCGAGGTTATCCGAAAAATTGATAAACCAAGTTATGTACTTGACTCAACATTAAATTCAACCTCCCTGAATTTCGATTTTCTGGGAATTGCCAATGATGAAGTAATAGAGGAAAACTGGAGGTTTAAAATTACGCAGAGCAACGGAGACACGCTTGAAAAAACCTTTGTTGTTACCACAGAACCCAGTATGGGCCCTATTTATACATATGACCAACGTATCCTGGGCGCATTTGAGAATGCTAATGGCAGTTCATTTGCCTCCTCTGACGGAACTATCTATGATATCCCTGATGCAAAGGTCAATGCAGCAAAGATAGACTGGCTCTATTATTATGGAACTGCAGATTTTGCTACGTTGGCATCTCCTGATGATGACGGAGCAGCTCATGTGTTTACAGATGGAGGTACCTATGAGAATCCTGGCCCGAATGCACTGCTTAACTGGTCTCCCAGAAACGCAACCCGTTTTATAACAATCCTATATACCGTTGACTGGGATGCTATTGAGACTGATACTCAGCTCTTTATCCTAACCCAGGGGGCAACTGAGACAATGGCCAATTCCCTGAAGCCCGGATATTTCGTTGCTTTTGTTACTGCAAACGGGAAAAGAGGAATAATCCGAATCAATGCAGTTAATGCAGGAGAAGCAGGCGAGATTGATATATCTGTCAAAGTTCAACAATAGGATTATTCGTATCCTTATAAAAACCGTGATGGGAACCCTGTCTGGCCGACAGAATTCCCATCCAACATCCTTCCGGCCGTGGCCGTCTGGCGTGTCAAGCTACGGTTATTGTGGCTGACGATCTTTCCGGGTTACCCCTTTTTTTTCGTCCCGCTCTCTGTTTCAGTCCCTCTTGCGAGAGTTTATCCCGAGAGCGCCCTGATTATCTGACCTGTTACCCGAGCGAGTCTTGCGGATCCGCCTTTGTCCAGGCTTGGTTCTGGAGTGCTGTCCCCTTTCGGTTCCCGCTTTCACATCCCCAACTTCTCAATGGGCCTTTTATCCCTCACTTGCGAAATCAAATATACACTAACTGCTATAGTGAAGTCAACTTTTTCACTCGAATTGTATTCACAGGATATTAACAAAATTATTAACAAATTGTTAATAAGTCTCTGCTTCTAAAGTCCAGATTTAGAGTGATTTAAAAATTACAAGAGAATAGGGTGTTGAAAAGTTGTTAATAACCTGTTTATTTCTCAATCGAGACAGTCAATCCCCGGGTACTCATTTCATCGTGCATTGGTTTTAGCTCCTTGAAAATACCCTCTTTGATAGCACATTTTCCTTTGTAATGAGCAATCCAGGCACATTGTTCAGCCTGTACAGGATCGTGACGGCAAACATCGATTAGTGCCTCAATAACGAAATCAAATGAATTGATGTCATCGTTAAACAGGATCAATAGGCTTGCATTCTGAGCAACACTATCCTGATGTTTAACCGGTTTAACCTTTTCTTTGACCATGAATACTATTTGGATTGCACAATTATACTAATTTTTCATGATCAAATCGTAATTTAGAAAAAAAATTCGCAGAATGCTATTTGATCAATTCATTTCAGCTGTTTCCGATTCTTTATCCCGGCCACTTCCTGGCATCAAGGCTCAGGTAATAATGTCATCGATGAAAAGGGTGCATGAATTACTGGGTACCACCTCTACCGAAAAGGCAAAACCCAGCAGTGTATTATTATTGTTGTATCCTGTAGGTGAAGAGGTCTTTATCGTATTCATACAACGGCCTGACTACGGGGGTGTTCACTCTGGTCAAATCAGTTTCCCCGGAGGCAAATGGGAGCCGGAGGACATGGATCTGAGTTCAACTGCATTACGTGAGTCTAAGGAGGAGGTTGGAATTATTCCGGAGAGAGTGAGGATTCTCGGCAAGTTATCGGAGCTCTATATCCCACCCAGCAGGTACCTGGTCTCTCCATTTGTAGCCTATTGCTCAGCCAGACCTGATTTTGAAAAAGCTCCGGATGAAGTTAAGGAGATCATCGAAGTGAACATTCGTGACCTGTTCAGAGAAAATGCTTACCAGGTAACAAAGCATAAAATCGGTCTGGGTATTCGTATTAAAGCACCTGCTTATGTTGTAGACGGACACACAATCTGGGGGGCTACTGCAATGATCCTGAGTGAGTTTAAAGAAATGATCAAGGAGTATTTATGAATTTATCAATTGAATTTCCCACGAAATATCACAAGATTTGCGTAACATAGCATTAACTCCGCAGTAGTTCTCGGTGGAGAGCTCAATAGCTCGTTTGATTTTATCAATTACAGCTTCGTTGCCTTCAAAGTTTTCTCCTGAAAACAGGTAAATCAGATGGATCTTATGATAGTATTTCGGGTGAGTATCCGTCATCTCTGCATTTATCTGAATCCGGAATTCCTCAAAAGCAAGACGCTTTTTAGTAAGTATAGATACAACATCCATTCCTGTACATCCGGCGAGGGAAGTTAGAATCATTGGTTTAGGCCTTGGACCAAAGCCACTCCCACCATGGTCGGGACTGGCATCCATCCGAACAGGGAGATCATCAATAGTAGCTTCAAAGGCCATTTGCCCCATCCATCTGGTTTCCACAGATTCATTCATAATCAAAAGTTTAGTTAATCGATTTGCGATTTCGGGTTTCGCTGAAACAGAAAGAGCCTGGAATTCTGCCTGTTTCCCAGGTGTGAATCAGAATTCCGTTTGATGAGGAGAATTGGAATGCAATGCCATCCTGAACATAGTCAATGGCATCGGAGGCGTAGATAGTTCCGTCAATAGGATGAATAGCCAATCCATAGAACAGATGGCCCCCGGATGAGATCAACGGTTGGGACGGTAGTTGGGCTGCAGTCACCGGCATCTGGAAGATTCCATTCTGAAGGTAGTAAATAGTATCACCGGTAGGATTGATATTCAAGCGGCTGGGAATATCAGTACCGGGGAAGGAGAATGCTTTTTCAACCTGTCGCAGGTCAGGATTTACACGGATCAGGACCGGGGCAGAAAATCCGTCCCAACCCCCTGAACATAAAACCCACAATTTTAACTTCTTGTCAATAACGATGCCTACAGGTTCAGTGGCCGTCTGAATGCTGTCAACAATTACATCTGTTTCTGTATCCAGAATGAGGAGTTTAGCTTTCCGTTTTGAACTTGGTTCGCTAAAGGTCCCGATGCAGGTAAGAAACATATACTGATTATACTTAACCATCCCTTCTGTCCACTCCGGGGTTTTGATAGTTTTGGTGATGGTCAGGGTTCTCAGATCAACAACAGAGATATCTTTGTAAAGGTTCGTGACATATGCTTTTGTCGAATCAACGAATTCAATATACCTGGGAGAGTTAAACCCATCAATGCTTTTAATTATCTTAAAATCAGTTAGATCCACCACCTCAACCCGGTTTGAAGCATTGACAACAATATAGCCGCGGTTATTCATCACCTTCATGGATTGGGCTACATCCCCCAATGGACGGTTGTTGGCTTGCTGGAAGATATGCTGATAAGGCGTGCCGGTTTCATTATCGACATATGTAACAGAGGCATTTCCCCAGTTGAAGTTGCCTTCATTGACAATAAAAAATCCTGTAGTGTAACTGGATGAATCACCAGGAGGAGGGTCAACGGGACCTATCGATGGACGAATAGGATCTTTGCTGCAAGAAGAAATTACGAAAATTAACACACCGAGTACAAGGGCTTGAGATAAGGGTGTGATTCTATTCAAGTTAGTTTTGATATTCACTTTTTGATATTCACTGAATAAGATCTTACAAAATAACTTATTGACTTGATTTTCTGCTAAAACTACCCCTGATTGTAATTCCAAAATTTCTGCCGGGCATAGGGCGGTAAGCTATTGATTGATAGTCAAGATCAAATAAATTGTTTATTTCAATTTGTAAAGATAAATTAAAATCTTTCAGTTGAAAACTTTTCCCCAAAAAGATATTAGATAAATTATACCCTGGCATGTATTCTGTATTCTCTTTTCCAAGATACCTGCGGCCTGTGAAATTGAATAGGTAGGAAAAGTAGAATCTATTCCGCTCCAATCTAATGGAGGCATTCAATGTGTGTACTGGCGTGTATATCAGCTGCTTACCGAATGATGAACCATTTGGGTTTATCTCTTTCTGGTAAGTTGCTTTACAAAAATTATACGTCACATTCAGGTCAAGGTTACTTTTCCAGTATGCGAATGTGGAATTAATTCCCGCTTCTATACCCCGTGATGCCACCTCACTGATATTTTCCGGTATCCAGATTGCGCTGCTGGCGCTTGAAGGTGACCATACAATCATATCCTGAATCAACAAATAGTATCCAGTCAATTCAGCTTCAAGGAAAAAGCGCTTCGAGTTATTTAACCAATTCCAGGTAATGCCGCCTTCGGCTCCATAACTAAGTTCAGGCAATAACTCAGGATTGCCCCATGTTTCCCAGTACAGATCGTTCAGGGAGGGATATCGGTAATTTCTTGAAAGGTTTGCTGAAAGGGAAAGGTTAATCTTACTGAATGGTTTGTATTCAACACCGATTGCCGGGATGAAAGGCATCAGTTTCCCGTCAACAACTTCTGCTCTTGCCAACCCCGACAAGGTTACTGCAGGAGTGACCTTGTATATCAATTCAATAAATCCAGCCAATACGTTTCTTTGCTTCTGGTTGTTGTATGCATCCGAATTGACCCAGTCATGGCTTAGATCCAACCCTGGTTTGACGGTGAGTCTTTTTATACCGATAATATCCAGCCGTATCCGGTTTGTAAAGGAATAATACTGATGCTCAGCATTGATACTATCATTTATGTAATGCAGGTAATCATTGATCAAAGATGATGAAATTTTAACGAACAGGCTTCTGTGAATATATGTATACTCTGCCAAACTACGTAGTGATTTATTTGTTTGATATTCAAGATGATCTGGCCTGATATTAGTATTCAATGGAGGAATCTCACGATTTGAGTAGTTATACCAGAAACGAGCTGAAATCAGATGTCGGTCTTTGATTTTGGCAAAGATATCCTGTGAAAACCCATATTGGGAATAAGATCCGTTGATTAATTTTTCGGTTTGTCCGGAGTAATCGTTGTAAAATGGGAAGTTGTTTTTAGCTGTTCCGAAGTTAGCCCGGGTATGAGACTGAAAATTCTTATTTCCAACTTCAGCATTCAACGTTGTAGTGTAATTATTGAAACTGGCAATCGTCTGAGATAGTGATACATGAAGAAAGTTATTCCAGTCTGGGTTGGTTTTCAGGTTAATAACTCCTCCAAATGCCCCACTTGTTCTGCTCAGGCCCGATGCTCCATAAAGGATCTCTACACCCTGAAATTGAGCAACAGGTAATTGTGAAAGGTCAATCTGGCCGAGCATTGGGGAATTAAGGGTAATCCCGTTCCATTCTATAATGGTATGATGGGCCGATGTTCCGCGGAAAGAAGGAGTAGCCAGGTTATTATTTCCATAAGATTTGATGAAAATAGTAGAGTATTGTGCCAGGATTGTGCTGAGGTTAGCATCCAGTCGTGGTATCAGAATGGTAGAATCAAGCCGGACTCGCTTAAATCCCATGTTGTTGACCGGGAAACTGGCCTTCACCTCTACCTCTCTTAGTTTGAGAGTATCTGATACATATTGTCCTGATGCTGTTGCATATCCAGATATAACAAGCAGCAGGAGAACAGACCTTCGTAAGTGCTTTCCGTTTCCCGTCAATGTTTCACTTTCTGCTAACTAGTATTTGATGAACTTCCGGTTTATTTTTGTTCCATCCTGAAGGGTAAATACGGCAATGTAAAGACCAGGCGGGTAGTCAGACATATCCAATTCTGCATGTTTGTCAATTGGTTTATCCGATACGAAGACCTTCCCGACTGGATCAAGAATGGAAAGATGAACGGAAGAATTAACGGTATGTTCAATTCTTAACTTATGATAAACGGGGTTTGGATAGATCCGGATAGGAGTAATATGAATTGAAGCCGGAACCGCCAGAGGCTTTACATAGATAATGCCCACAGCATCCAGATCCAAACCACCGGTAAAGAATGGTGTTGGCCATGGATCGTTGATGATGTGCTCTTGTGAATCGAATGCCCTGTATCCTTCCAAAATACAACCACCAACGTCAATGATCCGAATATGTGTAACTGCAGAGCGATCAAGAGAGAGGCTGTCTTTGAGGTCAGAGAGATCGAACGGAGTGCCGTAAAAAACCCGGTATTTCCCGGCAAGGTTATGGATGTGTGTTGCATCAATCGTCCCGAAAGTTGATACCTGAGGTGATTCAGGAGTAAGCGACACGGATGGAAACCTGACGAAATTAATACCATTCGAACTAACTTCTACAAAACCAAGTTCAAGAAAATCGTCGCCCCATCCGTTTTCAAAAACAGCAAAATCAGGGCCTGTACTATCGAACATTGGAGCTGGAAGGGTCAATGTTGCCACTCCCCTGTCGCCCAAACTGATAACAAAATTATCAGGAGGCCCTGTCGCATCTTCAGGAAAACCATAAGCAGGTTTATTTGAACCCTGATACATCTCATTGGTATCGACGAAATTAATATAGCCAAGTTCCACGGTACAACCACTCGCCCATGTCTTGAAAGCTGAACTGTCCTGATACATAGCTGTGGTACCGGGTTGTCCGGCTGGTGGGGGATACTGTGCGTATAAAATTTGTGTTGAAGCTGCAACAGCGATCAACATAAACATCCACTTTATCATAGGCTAAAATCAATGATTGAGCTACCTTCCTACCTATTTTTTGATAAACCTGGCAGATAGAGTTTTTGAACCTGACCTGACAGTTACGAAATAGAGCCCTGCAGAGTAGGATGAACAATCTATCCAGACACCTGATACAGTCATTTCATTACTCTGGTATATTGTACGTCCTGTAATATCCCTGATAAGGATCTCAGTAATTGGAGTCTCACCTGTATATTTAATCCTCACCTGTTCTTCAACCGGATTAGGATAAAGAGCAATAGACAATTCTTTCTCAACACGGGAATCAATCCCAACAGGAACACGATAATCAAGGGCAATAGCATCGGTGTTAAAGCCGGTCAAAAATGAGGTGACAGAGTCACCTGTTATGGTTCCCACGACATCTACACCAAAGCTTACACGATTTCCGATATTGGTATACAAATAGGAGTTAATATAATCTGTGGCATAGGAGGTGTAGTAGATATGATTTGCTGAGCCGGGATCCGGGAAGATGACAGTATCTTGCAACATACGGGTATCCAGGTTGAAAGATCCAATTCCATTGTTCAGTGTCAGGAAAAGCAGGGTGTCAATTATTCCGCTGTTCTTCATGCCGCCAGCCCCATTTCCTACCCGTAGGTTGAAAATGTAATTGGTGTATGCTTTACTGTCTGTATCATAAGCGGTTACACTTCCTACGTCAGTACTACCAAAGGGTGTTTCATTTACACTAAAAATAAATCTTGCATATTTGTGCAGATCGTTAATACCAACAGCATTAGGGCCAAAATTGATCTCTCTTTTTAATGTCCAGTTGTTGGGGTTAATAACTGCCATCTTTCCTTCAGTACCTAAATACCCTCCATTTATTGCCACATACACAGAATCCTGGTAATGTGTAATACCTTTGCACTCACCCGAGATGTTCTGAATCCTTGCGATTAATGAAAGATCATTTGCATTTAGTACCTCCACAAAAAATTTAACAACAGGATACTGCTTGGTAACGATTAACCTGTTATTATACACATAGAGCCTGCTCAGTCCGGAATCGGCCACGGCATTCAGGCGCTGCAATGTATTTGCATCATACATAACAATGCTGTCCTGGGCTGCGACATATATCTTAGCATTTGCAATAACTACATCCTGAACAGATTGCGTTTTTATCTCATCGAAAACATAGGTAGCTCCTGTAGAAGGGTTATATGTTTGTACCGTAACATAATCGACAGCGGGAGGTGTAGATTCGTATTGGTTTCCGTTAACAACAATCACTTGTTCAACCCACGAAGCTTCCTGTCCGAGAGCAATCCATGGCAGGACCACCATAAGTGCAAAGAATGAAAAGAGGAAAGTATATTTTTTCATATATTCATCATTTAATTGTTAATCAATATGTTGGAATACTTGATTAAGAGTCTGAAACACAACAAAGATACATGTTTTCGTGTTTGAATTCAGTAATTTATTGTAAATTTACATGCAAAACTGAATGACTATGTCTAAGAGGTTCAACACAATTCTTTTTCTTCTATTCTTTTTTTTCTCTATCCCATTTTATTTCTCCTGTTCAAAGTCCAGAATATCCAGCTGCAAGTCAAACCGTACCTATAAACAAAGTTCTGTCAAGAAGAACCGGAGTAACTACGGACAGAGGTTTGGACATAAACAAAGCTCTCCCCGCAAAGACTATGTGATTAAGAACCGTAAGAAATAGACACTGATTTGACCTGTTCCTTTGAAAATCGGGATTTATTTTGCCTCTCCATTTTTAAACTTTGTTGTTTTGACAGCTTTCCCGGTTTCATCATAATCAGTCCACTTTCCCTCCTTGATCCCGTCTGCATATGTTCCTGTCAGTTTTAGTTTTCCATTTCTGTAGAACTCTTTATACTCACCCTCCTGTTTGTTATTCAGGTATTTGACAACTGTTGCAATGGTATCGTTCTCATAAAAAGTACGTTGCGTCCCTTCAAAGGTACCAAAATGGTAATTATATATGGCTACCAGCCTACCCTCCCGATTGAACCATTTGGATGGTCCACTCTTCAGATTCTCCCGGTAGTATGCCTCTTCCTGGATTTTTCCATCATCATAAAAGCTCCGGTAAAGGCCTGTCAGCATACCCTGGTCATACTCTTGCCTTTTTATTAATTTAGATGATAACGGGCTATAATCAAATACAAGTCCATGTAGCTTGTTATCCTGATAATGCTCAACGTTACTGACCTTACCCATACGGTCAAACTGCAGGACAATCCCATCGAGTTTTCCATTCTTGAATGTTTCGACACGAATTACCTGGTCGTCTGTAAGATAGGTCTCCCATGTTCCATCTTTAACGCCATCTACATAACTTCCCCTGGTGGTAAGTTCGCCTTTTCTCTCATTCCAAAATCCATCCTTCAAGCCCCTTTCATTGAACTGATTGCCACGATCTCCTTTATTTTCAGGTTCGTTGGTTTGCGACCATGCCATAAAGGGAAGCACAATCAAGATCACCATTAATAAACTCAATATCTTTTTCATTTTTTTATTTGAATTAGGAACCCGGAAGTACAAAAATAAGAAATGAAACCTGATTACCCTGGAATCTCAGCCATTAAATCGAAATGGCTTGCTTCGGTAATCCGAACCGTATAAAAATTGCCGATATAAATGGGAACACCTGTTTTTCTAATCAATACCTCCTGGTCTACTTCCGGTGAATCGGCTTCGCTTCGACAAGCCCAAAACTCCTCCTCTTCCCTGTCTACAATAACTTTAATCTCCTTCCCCACAAATTCCTGGTTTCGTTTCAGTGAGATCTGTTCCTGGATCTGCATCAAACGTGCCTGGCGCTTCATCTTGATTTTCGCCGGGAGGATATCTGTAAATTGAAATGCAGGTGTTCCCTCTTCATGCGAATAGGTGAATACTCCCAAACGGTCAAACGATGACTCAGCTACAAATTGGCAAAGTTCCTCAAAATCGGCCTCTGTTTCACCAGGATAACCGGTAATAAAAGTTGTTCGAATTGCAACACCCGGGATTGTATTCCTGATCTTATCCACCAATTCACGAGTCTTATCACTTGTCATACCTCGTTTCATTGAATGTAAGATATGATTGCTGATATGCTGAAGTGGAATGTCAATGTAGTTGCAGATATTCGAGTGATCCCGGATGACATCCAGAACCTCTAAGGGAAAAGCATGAGGATATGTATAGTGCAGCCGAATCCATTCAATACCCTTGACAGATGCCAGTTTCCTGAGAAGTTCAGCCAGCCGGCGCTTTCCGTAGAGATCAATTCCATAAAAGGTTGTATCCTGTGATATAACCAACAGCTCCTTCACACCACTTTCGGCCAGATAAGTAGCTTCAGCAACCACCTCTTCAAGTGATTTCGACCGGTGAGCACCACGTATGGCTGGAATGGCGCAGAATGAACAGGTTCTGTCGCAACCCTCTGCTATTTTCAGATAGGCATAATGTGATGGAGTGGTGATACTCCTCTCACCCAGAAGCTTATTGCGAAACTCCCCTCCAATCTCACGTATTATTTCCGGTAACTCGCTGACCCCAAAAATACCATCGGCTTCAGGGATTTCAATGGTAAGTTCCTGGCGGTAACGTTCTGTAAGGCATCCCATTAGAAATAACCGATTGATCTTTCCGGTTCTCTTCGCCTCAGCATAGTGTAAAATGGTATCGACAGATTCCTGTTTGGCATCACCGATAAAACCGCAAGTATTAATGATGACGGTCTTGATGCCCTGGAGAGTTTCTGGTTCGAAAACAACGTTGAACTTGCTGTATTCCAGCTGCTTCATCAACACTTCAGTGTCGACCAGATTTTTGGCACAACCCATTGAAACCAGACCAATCCCTCTATTTTTTATTGATATCACGGTTGATCTGTAAAAAGACTCTCTACAAACTCCACGCGGTTGAAAACCTGGAGGTCTTCCATTTTCTCGCCAATGCCGATATATTTCACCGGCACTTTGAATTGGTCTGAGATTCCAATAACCACACCTCCTTTGGCAGTACCATCAAGTTTAGTCAGGGCTAACGCATTTACCTCGGTAGCAGCGGTGAATTGCCTGGCCTGTTCAAACGCATTCTGACCTGTGGATGCATCGAGTATCAAAAGGACTTCATCAGGGCCATCGGGAACCAGCTTCTGTATTACTTTTCGAATTTTTGACAGCTCATTCATCAGGTTGATCTTGTTGTGAAGACGTCCTGCAGTATCAATTATTACGACATCAGTTTGACTGGAGATAGCGCGATTTACCGTATCAAAGGCCACAGATGCCGGATCGGTTCCCATACCATGGGATACGATGGGAACCCCTACCCTTTCAGCCCAGATCGTAAGCTGGTCGACCGCTGCGGCACGAAATGTATCTGCGGCACCCAGTAAAACCGATTTTCCGTTTTGTTTAAACTGGTAAGCCAGTTTACCAATGGTAGTTGTTTTACCAACTCCGTTAACACCAACAACCATGATAATAAATGGTTTCTTCCCTTCGGGGAGAACAAACCCGGGGAGTTCTTCATTATTGTTTTCCTGCAGCAATGCCGCTATCTCTTCTTTCAGGAGCTGGTTTAATTCTCCGGTCCCAAGAAATTTATCCCGTGCAGCCCGTTGCTGGATACGTTCAATAATCCGAAGTGTTGTCTCTACGCCTACATCAGAGCTAACCAATACCTCTTCAAGATTGTCCAAAACCTCGTCATCTACTTTTGACTTTCCAACGACAGCCTTGGATATTTTTGAAAAGAGAGAGCTTTTCGTCTTTTCAAGACCTTTATCAAGGTGTACTTTCTTTTCGCCTGAGAAAATTTTAAAAAATCCCATTGTTTTGACGGGTTGAGTTATACCCTATAAAAAGTAGGGGCAATTCATGAATTGCCCCTACTTTTATGATACCTGAAAAGTTTTCTTCAATATTAATCAGCACTTGCTAGTTCTCTTTTGCTGCGAGGTAATCCTTTATTTTATCGTTAGGAACCATTGACTCTTTAAAAGCATATGCTCCTGTTTTTGGAGACCTGACCATCTTAATCACCTTGGTGATATCTTTGGCTGAGGCTCCTTTAAATGCTGCAACTACTTTCTTTGCCATAACTAAATGCTGTTATTTAATTTCTTTATGAACTGTCATCCTTTTCAGGGACTTGTTGTATTTCTTTATCTCCAAACGTTCCGGAGTGTTCTTCTTATTTTTGGTTGTGATGTATCTGGACATACCGGGAACACCGCTGGTCTTGTGTTCAGTACATTCAAGAATCACCTGAATCCGTTGATCTTTACTCTTTTTCGCCATTTCGTTCTCTCCTGTTTTAAGGCGTGCAAAATTAATTATTTTCCGGTTAATATCAAAACAATCCCGAAAAATCTTTACTTTAGAACCAAATTTTTCTTTTACAACAGATGATAAAAACTGAAATACAAGGCAAGGTTGGGATTGTATCATTGAATCATCCCGAAAAATTGAACGCATTAAGCCAGGCAATGGTACATGATTTGGTAGAGGCGTTTGAATCCTTTAAAGCAGAAAAGATCAGGGTAGTAATCATCACGGCAGAGCCAAACGAAAGCAATGTCTGGTCGGCAGGTCATTATATACCTGAACTTCCTGAAAATCATGAAGATCCACTTGGATATTATGACCCATTAGAGGTTCTTTTACGTACAATCCAGCGCTATCCAGGACCGGTTATAACCCAGGTTCATGGCAGTGTTTGGGGTGGTGCTTGTGACCTTATCATGTCATCTGATATTTCCATTGGAGATTCCACTTGTTCATTTGCAATAACTCCTGCCAAAATTGGCGTTCCATACAACGCCTCCGGTATCGGTCATTTTATCGCCCGACTGGACCTGAATCAGGCGAAAGAGATGTTTTTTACAGCCCGACCGGTAGATGCCGCAATGGCTGAAAATTGGGGAATTGTAAATCATATCGTAGAAGGGGATCAGCTTGCCGCTTACACTATGGAAATGGCTCAACATATAACAACACTTGCTCCGCTCTCCATTGAAGTAATCAAGGAGCAATTCAGGATTCTTGCGAACTCACAGGCATTGAGTGCCGACGTATTCGAAAAAATTGAGGGATTACGTACCAGGGTTTGGGAGAGCAAGGACTATCATGAAGGAATCAAGGCCTTTAATGAAAAACGCAAACCACACTTTACCGGAGAATAGTATCGATGAAGTGGGACTCATATTTAAATGGATATCAAGCCTTTCTGCAATTAGAGAAATCACTGTCAGCCAATACGGTTGAGGCCTATCTGCATGATGTGAAGACATTGGTCCAGTTTCTGGAACAATCCGGAGAAGAGGTGCAACCTGCCCAGGTAAAACTAAGCCATTTACAAGGATTATTGAAGTGGGTTACAACGCAGGGCATGACACCCCGCACTCAGTCGAGGCTGATATCGGGATTAAAGTCCTTCTACAAATATCTTTTGCTGGAGAACATTCTACAGAAAGATCCAACTGAGTTACTTGATGCCCCGAGGATTGGCAGAAAACTGCCGGTAGTACTTACAAGTGCAGAGATTGATGCACTGATTGAGGTGATCGATCTTAGCACACCGGAGGGCGAACGCAATAAAGCTATTTTGGAAACCCTGTATGGATGCGGACTTAGAGTTACTGAACTCATAAACCTGAAGATCTCATCTTTATATTTCCCGGAAAGTTTTGTTCGAATCATCGGAAAAGGGAATAAAGAGCGCCTTGTGCCTATAGGAAAAAGCGCACAAAAACAGATCACCATTTACAAAGACACGGTTCGTATCCTGCAACAGGTTAAACGGGGAAATGAGGATTTTCTTTTTCTGAACAGGCGCGGGTCAAAGCTATCCCGGGCGATGATCTTCAACATCGTGAAAGACCTAGCTGAAAAAGCAGGCATAAGGAAAACAATCAGTCCTCATACGTTTCGTCACTCCTTTGCCACCCACCTGGTGGAGGGAGGTGCGGATCTGCGGGCAGTACAGGAAATGCTTGGACATGAATCAATTACAACAACTGAGATCTACACCCATTTGGATCGGGAATACCTGCGGAGCACGATTACGCAGTTTCACCCACGAAAGTGATTTACGAGGTACGATAACAGTGATTTACGATTAACGATTAACGATTTACGATTGCATTTTTGATTTTGGATTTACGAGGTACGATTTATTTTCAAATCTGAAATAAATTGT
>CALCGJ010000091.1 GCA_937900965.1 uncultured Bacteroidota bacterium
CCCGGGCAGCGCACAGGGTTAAACGCCGGATCACCGGGTTTATCGCAAACCGGCTCCACTTACTGGTAAACGAGAAGAAAAGCGCAATTCGCCGGCCACTCCAATATGAGTATCTTGGATTTGCGTTTGAATCAAGTTACCAGAGAGGAGTCAGAGGCCAGTACCAATTGGTGGTATCAGAATCCAGTTGGGAAGAGTTGAAGTACAAAATCACACAAATTACCCGGAAAACGATTCCGGCGAGTTTCGACGAACGCATCGCACGGTTAAACTTGCTCATGCGTGGGTGGTTGAACTACTTCAAACCGGCCTCGATCTTCGGTAAACTGAAAACGATGGATGGCTGGGTGAGAAACCGGCTACGTTATTGCATTTGGCATCATTGGAAGAAGCCTCGTAGACGGGCAAAGAATCTGACCCGTCTGGGGGTTCCCAATGATATGGCCTGGCAATGGGCGTACAGCAGAATGGGAGGCTGGGCTGTCTCGTGCAGTCCGATTCTCGTCACGACTATCACTCTCGACCGCTTGAAACGCAGAGGCTATGTCTCTTTTCTGGAATACTATCTTGATAAACGTTGATGGTGTTTGAACCGCCGTATTCGTGACCCGAACGTACGGTGGTGTGAGAGGTGTACCGGTGGGCTTTTCTGCTCACCGGCCGCCTACTCGATTATGCACCGGGCGGTTCTTGGCTGCAAGCCCCTCTTCGGGCTTGCAGAATAGATCACTCCCGCACACATCGCACCGAAAATGCATTAGACCGATAGCTGGGATAGTATGAAACGGAGTAATTGTATTCGTTCAGTCCGTGACCCCATGCCTTATAAGGACCATGAGACGTTGAACTCCACATAATTGACGCAAAATCAACGAACCGATGGCTTTGGTTGAAAAATTCAACGCCTGCTAATACGACATTAAATCCTGAATACCCCGTGTAAAGCAAAGGGCTACCGGCAAAGGCGTTACTCTGATATACAGCAAATAATTGGTTCCAATCTGTCTCAGATGGCACATGCCATCCTGGAGGACAAAGCCCTTGGATCTCCTCTGTATCTTCATAACACATCAGTTCATCCCATTGATAGAGTGCCCCGTATTGCGTGCAGTTAGCCGGAAGATCGTTGTAACAATATTTTTCCCCCAGGCAATTGTCCCTCTGGACTGATGATCCACCGATCTGCTGGCCGTGATTCAAATTCACCGCCAGCCAGCACTGGCTTCCGATTTGAACGGTTGGATATTTTTTGTTATCCCGGATGTCTGTAAGGGAATCTCCGCAGGAAAAAGACGCAGGATTCATCACAGATATTGATTTAACATCATTATCGCTGCAGTTAAACAGATTCGTGTAAGAATAGCTTATTGTTTTCAATCCAACACCCGCAATAGACGGATTGAAATAACCAGTTATCTGATCTACCCCTGGTCCTGAGTAGGTTCCTCCCAGCGGGATACCTCCTTTGAGTTTAAATGGCTTGGCGTTTAAGGTAGTGATCGTGTCAAAACAGACAGTAAAATTGACATCTGGCGACTCTCCAACAGACATGTCGATGGCGTTTGATGTAGCCGGATTATTTGTGACACATTCTGCATTTGATGTCAGAGTGCAGGTCACGAGATCCCCATCATCTGGATTGAATGTCAAATCTGGGTTGTTGGTTCCGACGTTGATTCCATTTGCTTGCCACTGATATGCTGGCATTACACCACCATTGACTGGTGTTGCGGTAAAGCTAACGGATAATCCTTCGCATACTGGGTTATTCGAAGCGGAGATCGAAATTCCAACTGGTACCAAAGGATTGGCTACCATGGTAATCGTATCGCTGGTAGCGGGATTTTTGGATGTACATTGTTCACTTGAAGTTAAAATGCAGTATACCTGATCTCCATCTGAAGGGGTATATGCAAATATTGAATCATTGGCACCTAAAGGATTTCCATTGACAACCCATTGAAAATCAGGTGAAGTTCCTTTATTACTTGTTAAGGCTGTAAATATTGCACTACTTCCTTCACATACCGGATTATTTGTCGTGGAAATAGAAATAGTTACCGGCAAATCAGGATAAACAGTCATGATGATCTCGTTAGAAGTAGCCGGATTGTTGGAGATGCAAACGGTATCTGAAGAGGTCAGGATGCAACAAACCGTGTCATGATTTGAAGGAGTATAAATAAATACAGAATTGTTAGTGCCCTGATTGATCCCGTTGACATTCCATTGATAACTCGGTGCAGATCCTCCATGAGTTGGAGTTGCCACATAGGATATTTGTGTTCCCTGACAGATAGAGTCATCTGAAGCTGAAATATAAACCAGCACCGAATCTTCTGTAGTTACGGTGACAACATACTCAACCGAATCTCCTTCACAATTCCCTATGGACGGAGTAATCGTGTAGGTCACAGTTTCAGAGATAGATCCAGTATTAGTCAAGACTTGGTCAATGGTATCACCTGTTCCGGGACCGTATCCAGAAATTAAAGGAGAGGAACCTGTTGCAGTCCATAAGAAGTTCGTTCCAGAGAGGTTGGAAGTCAGTGGAATATTAGTTGCTTCACCAGAACAGATCGATTTTACAAGGGGAACATTTGTAATAAATGGTGTGGGTGTTTGAGATATGTCAGTGGTATCCGATAAAATACAATCCCCATCTGGAACGCTTACCCAGTATAATCCTGAATTCTGAACCCAAATTGTTTGGGTGGTATCTCCTGTACTCCATAAATACCAATTCCTTCCTGTACCAGCATCTAATTGAATACTATCTCCAATGCAAATAATTTTATCTGGTCCAAGATTGATAGGAATTAATGGATAATAAGAAATTAATATGGTATCCATAAGGTTACAGTCTGGCTCTGTTGTGTTCACCCAATATGTTCCCGGACTATAAACCCAGATGGTCTGAGATGTTTCACCCGTACTCCAGAGGTAAGAGCTACGTCCATAACCTGCATCAAGTAATACACTATCACTAGGACAGATAGCTATATCCGGACCAAGATTTAGAGAACTAAAATCAGAAAAATATGTGTATTTACTGAAATGTGCATTGGTTGCTCCGAAATCCCAAGAAATGGCTGATAGCTGAAATGATTCCGGATTTTCTATTTGAACTGTAAGATACATTGGAAAATTTCCATACCCGCCACTTTCTGCAGATACCCATTCGCCAAAGGTGCCTGGTACTGGATTAAATGCCGATGGAGGAATCGCTATCCAAGAGGGTTTATATGTGAAATTTCCTTGGTTTCCATTTTTTGTAAACAGAAAGAATTTGAACTGAAATAAATTTCCGGAAGGAGGCGTCTGTGTAAATGTTACTCTTTTGGAAAGGCCACAAACTATAGGAGAAATCATACAAAATGATGCTTGTGGCGAGTTAATACCCGGTGCACCAGTGAACTCGGATACAAGAATGTGATTGTTCGCATGTATATATGCAACATTCCCGTATGGAAGACTACCATAAGTTGGAAAAATAAATTCCGCAGATTCTCCTCTGTCTATTATCAAACTCTGGATATTTATACTGTCGTTATAGGTTATAGCAGTTGAATCTTCATATGCGTAAACCATTATCCTGGAGTGAAATGGAATTAATTCATATGGTTCCCTTATTATAAAGTCATTCCCGGCTATGTTCCGGGGCAAAATCTGGTCCCCGGCAACATCAAAAGCATTTAGTTCGGTGTTTGGGATGAATACCATATCATCTGTTACTGTCACAGCAATTGGTTTATTGGAAAAAACCATGGTGCCCCCAATATGGTCAGTGGAGTCTCCTGATACAGCTTTCCCACTCCATGATTGTCCACGATTCAATACAACAGAAAAAGTGTCGTTAGCAATATGACCTACAATGTCTTTTGAGGGAATAATTTGAACAATAGTTGAATCTTCGGTAGCTACAATATCAAAAACATTTCTTGCCGGTGGATTGCAGAACGGGAAATTAGAAAAATGTTTTTGGGAAGGAATAATAAATTCATAACCAAGAGCATTTTTCCCATATAATGTATAGGTTGCTGCATTCTCAGGAGATTGTACTTCATAAATCGCACTAATCCTTTTATCTGAAGTTATCCTCACTCCGTAATTTAAAATTGTATCTGCGGGTTTATTTTCGATGATATTCAGAAAAGGTGTAAGATTGACTGCTTTGGCAGAATCATTTGTAACCGTTATAACGATGGGAATGAAAGATGAATTTGCGGGTTGCTCGATTTTTACCATTGCCGGGCCTTCAGCCGTTGTAATATACAAACAAATGGGTTGATTTAATTGAGTTACAATGACTGAACTTGGCGGGATGGTTTGGGTTGTAATGGCTGGTGCAGCAAACCAGAATTCATAATCGGTTTGACAAAATACGTTTGTATGAAATAGAAAGAAATAGAGAAATAAAATAATTCGAACAAAATTAATAAAAAATATACGTGAGTATAACATTTCACGATCTTGAGAAATGATGGAACACTTGTGAAGATCTATGTTCAAGTAGCGATAATAGTCAACCAAGGATTATTTATGGGCAGACATAAAGACTACAGTTTTGACCAACTGCTACACAACAAGTGTTAGAGTTAAAACCTGCTGTACATGATCCTAATGGGTTATCGACCAAGCTAACTTTAATATAAGGCATGCTTGTCGAATAACGTAAATGATAGTATGATATAGTTTTATCGTACTGTACTTGGGCGATTGGAGATGAAGTACATGATGTACATGTTGAACTTGAACATTCTTGAACAATAATATATAAATTACAATACTTTGCTCCACAGTCAATTGTCGGATCCAGAATTGTAACATATAGATCATAATCCGTTAATGCCTCAATTGATTTTTTTGGTGAATCTTTTCCGAATGTTGGAAAGAAAAACAAAGCAAAAATCGCCATTCCAATAAATCCCATTATCGAAATAGCAAGAATTGATTTTTTCATTTTACATGATTTTAGAATTGCTAAAAATTACCGATAGTCCTTACAAATATACAATAAAATTTCTTAAAAACCTATACTTCAGATACTTTCTTTCGAAATTAAAAAAAATAGAAATACGTCAAATGAATGAATAGGAGTGTGTCATTACGTTACGCCTGGTGCATAACGGGCGGCCAGCAGCCGACGTGGCGGTTCTTATTGTTGTTCTGTTTGTATTCGTTTCTTCATTTGTTACTTGCATCCCGTTTGCTTTGGATCACTTTGGCCGACATGATCGGCTGATGGCTTGTTATAGGATGGGTGCGATTAGATTATATCTACCTGGATAATGTTTACTACTTTATTAAAGTCACGATCCATCGTTGCTATTCTCAGATTGAATTCCTGAGCAATTACAGTTTGGTATGAGTCATCAAAATCAAGGTTGAATTTTTGAGAAATTCTTGTGACCTCATTGTATTTATCCTTTGGTAGTGAAACAATCGTGGAATACTTCAGGATATCAGACAAGAATTCCTCAAACACCTTGGGTTTCTTTTGCTTTAATAAAATGACTCCAATGGAATGCAATGAAAAGTCTGACATGTAAAGATTCTCAATATTGGCGCTTAATAGCTCTTTACATATTTTTTTCTTTTCCTGACCAAGCAGAACCTCAAGGAAGATATTGGTGTCAAATAGGAAGGACATTTAACGGAGGTCATTGATTCTATGTTGTAACTCAACAGACGAATAATCTTTTTTCATTTCTTTCAATCCGTTTTCCCATGAAAATGAGAATTTTTTACCTTTTTTTTTAGTCTTTTTATCAGTCTGATATTTAGCTAATAAAAATTCAGCATATTCAACTAACTGACGTTGAATATCTTTTGGTAAATTCTCGAATCCTGATATGAAGCTTGATAATTCCATCTTGACCTCCACTAGATGAACAAAGTTAGTAAAATTCTTTATGTTTCCATTGTCGTTTACAAAAAATCGCACCTTTCCTATAACGCCCCGCCAGCACCCGCCGGGGAGGGATTTCTTGGCCGAGAGTTTGTATTCGTTTTTTACTCATTAATTTCCTTTGTCGTTCACTTTGGATCACTTGGCCTACCTGGCTTCGGGTGCTGGCTTGTTGCACTAAATCCCACCCCCGGTAAAAAAAAACCGGGGGATGGGATAGCTTTTTTGTGAATTCATCGTTCAAAAGATAATATCTCACCAAAATCAATTTGAATTATGAAAACACAGTCAAAGCTAAGCAAAAAAAGAATCACTTATGCCGAACAGGCATGTGAAGAAATTCCCGGATTCAGGAAGCTCTATAAGGAGCTTGAGGAAAAAATGGTGTTATCGGGTCAAACTGGTAGTACCTTAAGCAATTACGGGCGCAAACTGGCCCATATCAGCTTGCAATTCCACAAACTGCCTCAGGATATCCCGGAGAAGGAAATCAACCGCTACCTTGCCGGTTTGGCCAGGGAATCGAAAACTCCTTCCCTTAGCAATTTCAAACATACCATTTATGGTTTGCGTTTTTGCTATCGTATGCTTGGCATGAGGGAGAAAGCCATTAAACTGCCAAGCCTTAAGCAGGAACATAAACTTCCGGTGGTGTTGAACTACCAGGAATGCATTGCTATGTTCAAAGCGCCGGAGCTATTAAAACACCGTGTCTTGCTGGCCCTGATCTATTCTGCCGGGCTACGCGCCTGCGAAGCGAGTCATCTGAAAATTGGGGATATCGACTCAGGGAGGATGATGATCCATATCCGGCAGAGCAAATTCAGAAAAGACCGGTATGTTCCATTGTCCCCACTGATCCTGGATGGACTGCGTAAATATGTTCATGCCTGCCAGCCGGTAGAATACCTTTTCAATGGACATGAACCCGGCATACCGATGAGCATTAGAGGTATGCAGTGGGCACTTCGTGAGGCGGTCAAAAAATCCAAACTCCAGAAAGGAATTACTCTCCATACCCTTCGTCACAGCTATGCCACGCATTTGCTTGAGTTTGGCATGGATATCCTCACGATCAAAGAACTGTTGGGTCATCAGAGGATCACTACTACGATGGTCTACCTGCATGTTGCCAAACCCAGACGTACCAACCTGTTCAGCCCGTTTGACAGGTTGTATCACAAGGATTGAGGCCTCCTTTTGAACTGGCCCAGGTAATCGACCGGTTCGGCACTTCCTTTGTTGAGACTTACCGCCCAAATACCTATGTGCAGCGGATATTACGGGCTATCCATATGTGTCGTACAGAAGAGCTGGGATGGCATAAGGATCGCTGCGATGAGTGCGGACATATACGTATCTCATACAACAGTTGCCGGAACCGTCATTGCCCAAAATGCCAGAATACCCAAAGGGAAGCCTGGATTGAAAACCGAAAGAGAGACCTGCTTCCGGTTCCCTATTTTCATGTTGTGTTTACGGTACCTGATAAACTCAACAGTTTGTTCATGCATGATCCACCGGGGATGTATAATCTTTTATTCCGAACTGTATGGGAGACGCTTGAACAGTTTTCCTGGACCAATTTGCAGGCGGAAACCGGTGTGATCGCAGTATTGCATACCTGGGGCCAAAACCTCTCTCTTCATCCACACTTACACTGCATTGTTCCGGGAGGCGGATTGGATATCAAGGGGCATTGGAAACAGGTAAGAATATCCAAAACCGGAAAAGCATATCTCTTTCCGGTTGAAAACCTCTCCACAGTTTTTCGTGCTAAATTTATTGCAGCCCTAAATAAACGCCGCCAGCTTGAATCATCATTCGAGCGGGAACTTAAAAAAACCAATTGGGTGGTATATGCCAAAGAGCCATTTGGTGGCCCGCAGCAGGTAGTTGAATACCTTGGCCGGTACACACATAAAACTGCCATCAGTAACCACCGGCTCCTTTCGATTGATGAAAACGGGGTAAGGTTCAACTATCATGACTATCGGGACAATCGGCAAAAAAAGATGACCCTTTCGGGAATTGAGTTCCTTCGCCGATTCTGTCAGCATATATTGCCCAGGGGCTATGTTCGGATCCGCCACTTCGGATTGCTCTCAGCTACGAAACGAGGACAATTACGGAGTATTCAGAGGACTCTGGGAGTAGTAAATACGATCGGGAACATAAAAAAAGATTGGAAGCAGATCTGTCGTGATCATCTGAGTTATGATCCGGATCTGTGCCCTCATTGTAAGAAAGGAAAAATGATTACCATCGAACGTTCTGGCCCTGTCAGAGGTCCGCCGTTAAAGGCTATTAACCCAAAAGATGCAACCAGAAAACAGCAGTAATTTTTTAAATGTTCAGAAAATGGACCCGATCGTGTATTGCTTATTACCACCAAAAACTCAGAATCAACAAATTTCTCCCCTTGGTTTTCCCCCCTTTTTGATCAGCTCGGTGTCTGAAACACGCGATGTTTCTTTCGGCTTACTACGGAACTGACCCTCCCATTTGACTTAAACCCCATATTCAATACATTGCTTAGCCAGCGTGGGATTCCGTGCAACAACGGCTTCATGTTGGGTACGCTTTGCGTCCCACACGAAGCCTTATTTATTAGTGCCAGTTAATTTTGTATTATTACTTTTTTCAATATTCTATTTCGATCTGTCTTGATATGCAGAAAATACACTCCATCAATTAACTTCGTATTATTTATATGCATCGTTGGATTTGACGGTTTATAAGTATTTAATAATTTCCCGTTAGATGATAATAAGTCTATTGTTGAAATATCTTGGATATTACCAAGAAATCTTATACAAAAGGAACCATCATTTGGATTGGGATATATTAAAGGGGAGATACTAGATGTATTGAAATTTTCACTAATATCTATTGGAATCTCTCCGGGAAGATTAAAAATTTTAGTCTGATAATCTATTCCACAAGCAAATGTATAATCGAGACGGAGTTTTGTCCCTTCTTCTGTTTGATAAATGCCTGAGTTATCGAAATTCGAAGGTCCATAATTAACATATGCATTTTGTTCGTTTAGTAAAATAGTCCCGTCCTCTCTTACAATTTGAACTTGATAATAGGGGAAACCTGCACTATCCATGGAATAAGTAATAAGATATTCTATATTGGTTATATCATTATCAAATAATGATTGGGAAATATAAGAGATATAATTAACGTAGTTGCAAGAAGGGGGTTGTGGGGGCAAGGTAATAGTTTTATACACAGTACCATCTAGATTATAAAGAAGAAAATCTGTAAGATTATAAATAAAATTAAAGTTTCGAGTGTACTTAGTAACCGTATTACTTAATCTTACGGTCTGTAAATGCGTTATTGGAGTCTGAAAATCTAAAGAAATCTGCGAATATCCCTTGATGGATATCATTAAAATACTGACAAGAATAATTTTTTTCATAGTAGAAAGGATTATAAAATAATTGGCACTAACGGCTGCCAACAGCCGCCGTGCCGGTTCTTATTGTTGTTCTGCTTGTATTCGTTTCTTCTTTATTTACCTGCATTTCATTTACTTTGGATCACTGCTGCCGGCATGGCCTCGGCTGTTGGCTTGTTGCACTAAATCCCGCCTCCCGCTTCCGGGAGACGGGATAGCTTTTTT
>CALCGJ010000092.1 GCA_937900965.1 uncultured Bacteroidota bacterium
CGAGGTTGCTTCGTTTGAGGCATAGCTAGCGTTTGGTGCCACGAGGTTGCTTCGTCGGTATGCCTTTGGCATACCTCCTCGCAATGACACTTTTGGTGGCTAAAAAGACGAAGCGTTGTGGCGCGTGTGCATGCACACGCGCCAAAACACCCATCTGATCACTTTGCACCGTGTTATTGCGAATCCTCCCGAGTACTCGGGAGGATAAAGCAACCTGCTTGAGTTTTAGAGAACCACTGTCTAGCTCCTCCACCTCTCCAGCTTCGGAATATTAAATGTGAAAAACCACGCCACGATTGGCGAATAGCCCATTTCGGACATTTTCTCCTTCACCCGATCCTTCATCCCTTTTGCCGTGATATCCGGGAGAGTATACTGGCCATTCTCATAACAGTGCGAACAGTATTTAGTACTTTTGGACCCGTCGGCCTCTGTACCACCACCCTGTTCGTCCTTGCTGAGCGGCATCCCGCAGCTCTGGCAAAACTTGTAACTTTTTTCCATAAAAATTCTGATTAAAAACTGATCAAGGAGGAAAGTCACAAGATACAATTTTCATTGAAACAAAGTCTTCACCTCTAGGTCGCAAAGTTACGAAGATCGCAAAGGAAAAACTTCTACCTTCTACCTTCATACTTGCATTCGTACTTTGTACTTCTGACTTCTAACTTTCCTCTATCTTTGCACCATGTCTCCCTCTCCCGTTATCGAAGTCAAAAACGTCTTCAAATCGTTCAAAACCGTCCATGCGGTACGTGGTGTGAATCTGACGATCTATCCGGGTCAGTTTGTCGCCCTGCTTGGACCCAATGGTGCGGGAAAAACAACATTGGTAGAGATGATCGAAGGGATCCAAAAGCCCGACAGCGGTGAGATACGGATCCTCGGGAAGCCTTGGAAAGGACACGAAAAGGAGTTGCGGCAAGTGATCGGGTTATCCCTGCAGGAGACCCGTTACATCGAAAAGTTGACCACCTTTGAGACCCTGCGGCTTTTCGGAAGCTTTTTCGGGATGGGAAAGGAGCGAGTTGAAGAGGTGTTGCAACTGGTTGGGTTGGAGGAGAAGCGGAAAGCCTACACGGTAAACCTGTCGGGCGGACAACGTCAGCGCCTCGCTCTCGGTATCGCCCTGATCAACCATCCCCGGATTTTACTGCTTGATGAACCCACAACAGGCCTCGATCCAAACGCCCGCCGGGAGATATGGGAGATCCTGCGAAGCCTCAGAGCCTCGTCCGATACATCTATGATCCTCACAACGCATTACATGGAGGAGGCAGAACAACTCTGCGAACAGATCATAATCATCGATGAGGGGGAAATCCTGAAAGAGGGGACAATGAAAGATCTTCTGGGGGAAGATTCTTCCCTGAAGAACCTCGACGATCTTTTTACTGCACTTACCGGAAGGAGGCTTCATGATTGACCGGATTCGCAACAACCAGCTTTGGCAGCTCATCCGGGCCAATACCCTTGAGAAGATCAGGGAGCCAGGTGTTCTGTTCTGGGGTATCGGATTTCCCATCCTGATGTCGATCGGACTGGGACTAGCCTTCACCCGTAAACCAGAAAGTGTAAGGCATGTGGCATTGATCTCTGCCGACACAGGGAGCTACTCGATTATTCTGAAGGACGATAAGCTGGGGAATACTACCTTCAGCATGGAGAGGATGCCCTGGGAAGAGGCGATGGTGCAGCTCAAACGGGGCCATGTAAATGTGGCGGTGTCCATTGGCGACAGCGGCTACAGGTACCATTTTGATCCGATGAACCCGGATGCCCAACTTACCTATGTTCGCCTTTCACCGGTTTTGAACAAGATCCCATCAACTGATATTATCCAGCATCCAGCATCCAGCATCCAGTATCCAGCATCTGGCATCCGGCATCCGGGGTACGAGGAGGATCTGAGTGCAGTCACAGCGTCAGAAGTTGACGTCCTAACTGTAACAGGAACCCGCTACATCGATTTCCTGATCCCGGGATTGATCGCTATGGGGGTAATGTTCTCCTGCCTGTGGGGGTTGGGCTACGGGATCATCGACACGCGATCGAAAAAACTGCTCAGGAGGATGATCGCTACTCCAATGAAACGGACCAATTATCTGGTGGCGATGATCACTGTCCGCTTAATCATGAATGTGATTGAAGCAGCATTGCTGGTTCTTTTTGCCTGGCTGGCCTTCGGGATCACAATCCAGGGTAATATCCCGGCCCTCTTGGTGCTCTTCCTCGCCGGCAACATCGCATTCTCCGGAATCGGGATATTCCTGGCATGCCACACCTCCAAAACAGAGATAGGTAATGCCTTTATCAATGTAATCAGTATGCCGATGATGATCCTGTCAGGCATCTTCTTCAGCTACCACAACTTCCCCGACTGGGTCATTCCAATTATCAAGCCCCTGCCTCTCACCATGCTGGCCGACGGCTTCCGGAGTATTTTTATTGAAGGAGCCGGATTTGCACAAACCGCGACTCCTTCTCTGATTCTGACTTTAACAGGTGTGGTGTTTTTTACCATAGGACTGAAGCTTTTTAAATGGCACTAATTCTTTTTATATCTTTACAATTGATAAGTCAAAAGAAACCAATACCAGCTTCATGAATGACAAGAAAAAACTGGGACTGATTGGTGCTACTGCACTGATTGTGTCCAGCCTTGCCGGCAGTGGCGTTATTGCCTTGCCTCAACAGCTTGCTTTTACAGGATCTATAACACTGATATCATTTATCCTTGTGACAATCGGAGCCCTGTTTTTGACACTGGTGTACGTTCGTGCCGGGTCACGATTTGATGACCCAAGTCCAACAGCATTAGCCACCTATGTCAATCCCATTCTGGGTGCAAAAAGCGGATTCTTTTATGTATACGGCAACCTCATCTCCAATGTCTCAATCCTTATTGCCGGACTCGGTTACATGGAGATGTTCGTCCCGCAACTGAAACATCCTGTCATTCTGGGCATCACCGTGATTGTCCTGATCTGGGTCTTTATTGCCCTGTCGTTGCGTGGAGCGGGTATCATCACAAAAATAGTCTCCATTACCGTGGCCTTCTTACTGCTTTCTGTAATTATTACGGCCGTAGCCGGATGGTTCGATTTCGATCTTACACAGTTCAACGACAACTGGAATGTGAGCGGAAAGAAAGAAGGCATGGCCATTATGTCGGGGTTTGCCGTACTGATCTTCGCCTATGTGGGAGTAGAAAGTGTTGCTACTAACAATGTCTATATACAGAATCCGAAAAAGATCGTTCCTGTTGCCACCATTACCGGATTCATTATTGTTGCGGCTATCTATATCGTTTCTACCACCGTGATGGAAGGGATGTTTTCAGCTAAGGATATCCAGAATGCACCGGCCTCTTTTGCTATGTCCATGCATAAAATTACGGGATCACTGGTTGTTGGAGAGATAGTCTCCATTGTGATGGCGATAGCCTGCCTTGCGAGTTTCCTTGTGTGGAATCTCTCGTCGGCCAGTGCCGCCAAAACAAGTGCCGATAATGGCTTCCTGCCCAAAGCCTACTCTTTTACCAACAAGCATGGAATAAACAGCAAAGGACTGGTAATAAACGGAATCATCATGACAATTTTGCAGGGGATTCTGATGCTTCTTGGCAGCAATGTGGCTACTGCATTTAATATCACAGTAACCCTGTCAGTGCTCTTGCTGTTATTCCCCTATTTCTGGTCGGGCATTGCCCTCATCAAAAAGGAGCGGGAAGAGGATACAGGAAAAATCAGCACAAAAATCATCGTGGCCATCTCCTCCATCTTTATCCTCTCGGCATTTGTATCGGCTACTCTCGATGAACTCTGGCTGGTCATTGCATTGGTTTTGGTCATTATGGCAGTATATGCCATGTTGTTAACTCCAAAGAAGAAACCACAGAATTAATAACGTTCTAAACCAGATACTATGAAAATCACAAGACATCAATGGCCTGTGTTAATTGTTTCAGGCGAATTCAGTGCCCCAACAGATGAAGGCTTCAGGCTTGCTGAGTTGGTGGAGGAGCTGGAGGACATTCAGGAATGCAGCGTAATTCCGTCGCTAAGCTATGAAGATGCGTGGGAAATCGTCCATTCGAGGTCAGATATCGGTGTGGTTGTTGTGGATTGGAACCTTCCCGAAGAAGATCCGGATGAACAAACCACCGCAGCCGAACTGATCAGCCACATCAGGGAGCGCTGTAATAAATTGCCTATTCTGTTACTGGCCGACAGACTTGAAACGGAAGACATCCCGGTTGAGGTACTTCAAAAGATAGATGGGTACCTATGGAAAACTGCCGATACCATTGAGTTCCTATCCGGTCGTATCGTTATGCACATGGATAAATACACGGAGACCATTTATCCTGCTTTTTTCGGCATGCTTGTAAAGTATTCCCAGGAATACAAATATGCCTGGCATACACCGGGTCATATGGGCGGAGAAGGGTTTCTGAGAAGCCCTGCCGGTGTGGTGTTCCATAAGTTCTTTGGAGAGAATACACTCCGTTCCGACCTCTCCATTTCAGTCCCTGAACTGGGGTCACTGCTCGATCACAGTGGTGTGACCGGAGATGCCGAGAAGAATTCAGCCCGCGTGTTTGGAGCTGATTATACCTATTATGTCCTGAATGGGACTTCCAACGTCAACCAGATTATCTGGCGGAGTCAGCTTGTGAAGGATGAAATTGCCTTTGTCGACAGGAACTGCCACAAATCACTCAATTATGCAATGGTGATTACCGAAGCTATACCGGTCTATATGATCCCCCGGCGAAACATGAGAGGAATTATCGGGCCAGTAAGGCTCTCCGAATTTTCACCCGAATCCATCAAGAGTAAAATCAAGGCATCTGCACTTATCACTTCCGAAAGGAAAACCGAAACTCCCAGGATGTCGGCACTTACCAACTCAACCTACGATGGGATTTGTTACAATGTTGTTCAGATCAAAACACAGCTTGCCCGAAGTGTTGAGAACCTCCATTTTGATGAGGCATGGTATGCATATGCCCGATTCCATCCTATCTACAAAAACCACTTTGGCATGGCCGATGATGACCTCAATAAGGAGCATCCGCCGATTTTTGTCTCCCATTCGACACACAAACTGCTGACGGCCTTCTCACAGGCATCGATGCTGCATATCCGGAATGGCAGTCATGTAACAATCAATCCTGATGAGTTCAACGAATCCTACATGATGCATGGCTCAACATCGCCCCAGTACAGCATGGTTGCCTCCCTCGACGTGGCTACCAAGATGATGGACGACAACGGGGAGATCATGTTTAACGATACCATCATCGAAGCCATTCACCTCAGAAAGAAAATGGTGACCATCCTGAAGGAGCTGCAGAAGAAGAATGCAAACGATTGGTTTTTCGGTATGTGGCAGCCAAAACGGGTTAAACTGGATGGTGAGTGGGTAAACATTGAAGATATACCTGCAGAGGTGCTTGCAAAAACCCAGTCGGCCTGGGTCATGAGCAAAGAGGATCCCTGGCATGGCTTCAAGGATATCGAAGATGACTATGCCATGCTCGATCCTATCAAGCTCACCTTCACCACCCCCGGCATCAATGATGAAGGGGAGATGACAGAGGAAGGGATTCCGGCATCACTGGTTACCAATTATCTGATTAACCAGGGAATCGTCTGCGAAAAAACAGATTACTACTCCTTCCTCCTCTTGAACTCATTAGGAACGACACGGGGAAAGCAGGGAACCCTCTTCGCCGAACTGTTGAAATTCAAGGAGGCTTATGACAGGAATGCCCCTATGGCAGAGATTTTCCCCGAAATGGTTTCTGCCTGGCCTGAGAGTTACGGAAAGGTGGGCTTGAAGGAGCATGCCAACGATGTTCACAGATATACACGGGAACACAGGATGCTCGACCGCATGCAGGAAGCCTTCCAGGTGATCCCCGACCAGGCCATGAAACCGGCGGATGCCTATCACGAGGTGGTCAGGAAGAATGTGGAATTTGTGGACCTTGACAAGATGATGGACCGTATTCCGGCTGTCATGCTTGTCCCTTATCCTCCGGGAATCCCCATCATGATGGGCGGGGAAATGATGAACGACAAAGCCAAACCGATCTGGGATTACCTGAAACTACGGCAGGATTTTGAGAATGCATTTCCGGGTTACGAAAGCGATATCCACGGTGTGGAACGTACAGAACGGAACGGGAAGAAATATTTTAAAACGATGTGCATTAAAGAGTAAGTCAGGATCCGGAAGCTAGAATACATAAAAATTTCTTGACAGAAAGTGTCTCAACTACGCGTCTTGTATTGAGGGGATGATTATATTTGAAAGAAAAAGTATGACGGATTATCTGGCACAAATCAATAAAACAACCGCACAGGGAGATGCCAGGGAAGAGAGCTACTACCCTCACTTATCCAACTTTCTTGCTAAGTTTGCTCAGGAGATTAGTCGACTGAGGACCCAGATTACTACCCTGCCAAAAAAAACGGAAGCCGGAAATCCGGATTTCCGTGTATGGGACGGCACACAGCACATTGTTGGATATATAGAAGCAAAAAAGCCGGGTTCAAATCTGGATGTCTTTGAGGAGAGCGAGCAACTGAAACGCTACCGGAAGACTTTCCCAAACCTGATCCTGACCGATTTTTATGAGTTCCGGTTGTATCGCGACGGCGACCTGATAGATAAAACCTTTGTCGCTCGTTCCAACCTGGCACTCAAAGGAATTCCTCCACCGGTTGAAAACGAAGACAAGTTTCATTCGTTATTGTCAAAATTTTTTGCTTTCTCCCTGCCAAAAGTAGGAACCGCCGGGCAGTTGGCCAAAGAACTTGCCCTGCGTACCCGGTTCCTGCGGGACGAAGTGATCAGCTTCGAGATGGAGCAACAGCAAAAAGGGAAAGGCGAGCTCTACGGGTTTTATGAAACATTTAAAACCTACCTCATTGCCAATCTGAAGGAAAATGATTTTGCCGATCTCTTTTCCCAAACCATCACTTACGGATTGTTTGCTGCCCGAACCAGAAGTTCCAATGGGTTTAACCGGAAACTGGCCTATGATCTGATTCCAAAGACCATCGGTATTTTACGAAATGTGTTCAAATTCATCTCACAGGGAGATCTGCCCACCCATATGGAGGTGATGATTGACGATATTGCCGAGGTGCTGAATGCTGCCGATGTAAATAAAATCCTGCGTCAATACTACAAAACCGGAAAAGGCGAAGATCCTATTGTCCATTTTTACGAAACGTTTCTAAGTGAATACGATCCCGCCACCCGCGAAAAAAGAGGTGTGTACTACACTCCAGAGCCTGTGGTTCGTTATATTGTGCGGAGCGTGCATCAAATTTTAAAAACCCGGTTTGATCTCCCCGAAGGACTGGCAAACAGGGATGTGACGTTGCTCGATCCGGCAGGGGGTACCCTTACGTTTCCGGCCGAAGCCATCAAACTGGCTGTTAAGGAGTACATTGACAAATATGGTGAAGGCGGAGTAAGAAAACTTATCAGTGAACACATCCTTAAGAATTTTTACGCCTTTGAACTGATGATGGCCCCCTATGCCATCGGGCATATCAAAATGAGTTTTCTGCTGGAGGAGCTGGGCTATCCCATGAAAGATGAGGAAAGGTTTAAACTATTTCTCACAAACACACTCGACCTGGAAGACCTGGCCCAGACCCAGATACCAGGACTGGAAAGCCTGAGCCACGAAAGCCACGAAGCAGGAAAGGTGAAAAAAGATGAGACGATCCTGGTTATCATAGGCAATCCGCCCTATTCAGCTAACTCAGCCAATTATAATGAATGGACGGAGAAGTTACTGAAAGAAGATTTGGATGGGGCTCAAAGTTATTATAAGGTAGATGGAGCAGGATTAAATGAACGTAACCCGAAACTGCTTCAGGATGATTATGTCAAGTTCCTTCGCTTTGCACAATGGAAGATTCAAAAGGCGGGAAAAGGGATTGTTGGAATGATCACGAACCATGGCTATCTGAATAACGTGACGTTCCGTGGTATGAGGCAAAGCCTGATGAAAACCTTCAATGAAATTTATATCGTTGATTTGCATGGAGACAGTCAGAAAAAAGAACAGGCTCCTGACGGAAGTAAAGACGAGAATGTATTTGACATCACCAAAGGAACGGCTATTGCAATTTTCGTAAAACACCCGAAAACAAAAGGATGCAAGGTATCCAACCACGATATTTTTGGTTTGAGGGAGGAAAAATATGCATGGCTCGATTCTCACGACTACCAGGATAAGAATTTTCAACCGTTGAAGCCCGAAAGCCCATGGTACTTCTTTATCAAACGAAATGTTGAGGAGATCAGACATTACAACAGCTGGCCTCAGATTACAGAAATATTCCCGGTCAATTCAACAGGAATCAATACACATAGGGATAAATTTGTCATTGCACAAAAAGCCGATGAGTTAAAGAACAGAATAATACAACTTAGAAATTTTAAATTCCCAAACGATTTTTTAAAAGAAGCCTATAATCTGAAGAATACGCCTACTTTTCATCTTAATGAAGCACGAGAAAGAGTAAGTACAGATTTAAAAATATTTGAAAAGATTGTACCATATTCTTATCGTCCTTTTGATGAGCGGTTTATTATATATTCAAGTGATTTAGTCGACAGACCAAGAAACGAAGTTATGCGGCATATGGTTAAAGATAATATTGGATTATTGACCTGTCGTCAAATTATATCTGAAACATATAGGCATTCATTCATAACAGATTTAATAACAGACTATTGTTCTATTTCAAATCTCACAAAGGAAAGGACTTATCTTTTCCCCCTATACCTGTACAAGTCCACTGAATCAAAGAGAAAGAGAACCGGCATCCAAACCATGATGCTATTCGAACCGGAGGCAGAATATGATAATCAGGGGAAAATGCCGAATATTGCTCCCAACCTCTTTGAGCAACTGGAAAAAGCGTACAAGAAAAAACCAACCCCCGAGCAAATTCTCTATTACTGTTATGCCGCGCTGTATAGCAATGTTTACAGAGAAAAATATGCCGAATTCCTGAAGATTGATTTCCCGCGGATCCCGTTTACTTCTGATTATCAGCTTTTTTTGCAATTATCAAAACTGGGTGAAGAGCTTGCTCAATTGCACCTGCTGAAAAGCAAGGCATTGGATCATCCAATGGTGAAATACAGAGGAACGGGAGAAGACATCATCGAAAAACCAATTTTTGATGAGAAGAATCAATGTGTTTTCATCAATAAAACCAAGTATTTTGATGGGATTCCAAAAGAAGTTTGGGAGTACCATATTGGGGGATATAAAGTCCTGGAAAAATATCTGAAGGACCGCAAAGAACGACAGATGTCTGATCCCGCGACATATTGCAGAATTGCCACTGCCGTTGCCTTGACCATCGAAGCCCAAAAAGGAATTGACATTGTCTATCCGACTGTTGAGAAGCATCTGATTGAATTCAATAACATGTAAAGTTCCTGATCCGGGAGGTTTGTCATTGCAAATACGATTTTTTATTTGTTAATTTGAGAAAATCAAATTGATTAAAAAATAAACAAGGAGGTTAATATGACAACCGAACATTCTGATTCGTCGATCTGCTGCCCGGAGTTTGAACCGGCTCCATGGCAAGACAAATTAGTTAAGTGGGAAAACAAGCGATTTATCAGGGATAAGATATTCACCCTCTTCTACATGCCGGTGAACTTTGGTAAAGCCATGAAAAGACTGGATGTGCAAATCCGGAAAGCGGAGGCTGTAATGCCTGATTGTCTTTGTCTTTCTGATCACACATCGCCATGGAACATGGATGTGTATCTTGCGGTTGACAAGGAGATCACGGGAGCGGAAAACAGGACAATCAGCGGGAAATTTTTCAGCAAAGTGTATGAAGGCCCGTTTAAGGACACCGGTAAATGGATGAAAGAATTTGATGTTACGGTCAAATCAAATGGAATGACCAGCAAAAAAGTCTACATGTGGTATACAACCTGCCCTAAGTGCGCCAAAAAATACGGAAAGAACTACGTTGTCATCATCGCAGAAGTTGACTGAAACCAGTTGGCAGTTTGCAGTTTGCAGTTTCTCATTCCTCTTCCCTCTTCCCTCTTCCTTCGACCCTCGAACCTGATATTACTTTTCTCGCCGGAACCTCACCCTCTCCTCCTTCGCCATCTTCTCTGTCGCATATTGAAAAATCAACCTTGCGGCATCATTCTTCCATTTAAACAGAAAGGCTTCGACAGGAACAGGATGCACTTTCCAGGCTTCACGCAGAAACCAGCCCAGACCCTGGTGTACCACACGTTCGGTGTCCATCATCAGGGGATCGAGAAAGTCGAGGTAGGGCTTGACATCGGGACTCTTTTTTACCGATTTGATCAACGCCACCGGAACAGCACGACGCTGGAAGCGATAGCTGGATTTACGCCATTTCGAAAAATCCTTCATGCCAATGAGTTGCTTTTGAAGCATAGGGGAGAGTAATTCGCTGCAAAGGCCATCGGTATGAGCCCAGTTGCGGATTCCAATCGAAAACCACTTTTCTATCACCCTGAATGTCTCTTTTGTGAACTCTTTGGAGAACCCTTTCAGCAATTGCATGGCAAAACTGGGCTCTTCGTATTTCTCCGACCTCATCAGGTCGTAACTGGCTTCAACCACCGTCTCCATAGTAATGGTTTTTGAGGCAAGCAACTCTTTCACCTTGGCCATGAACTCGCCGCTGGCTACACCGTATCCATCATATCCCTCTTTGAAGTATCGGGCATATTTTTGAACGATTGCCGGATCAGCATGGTTTTCGCAAAAGCTGCGGATATCCTGGATCAATTCCTGTGGATTCATAGTTGATTGATTAGTTTATATCAAATAATAACCAACAAGATACAAAATTCTCCGCGAACAGAACCACCTGTTCCAGAATATATCTTTATTTTTATCTTGTGTTTTTACTGAATTTTGCCACGGAACCACGGAATCACAAAAACATAATACAAACGATGATCTTACGCTCTATTTTTTCCGGAACGCGTATTTCGACAATCGAACATCGAAAACCGACAATCGAAACTTTTATCCTTCTTCGTCCTGCGTCTCTCGTCCCTCATTTAGCGATCCCTATCACCCCACACGCTACCCTTGCTCCGGCATTCCCGGTAGGTTGGGAAACGAGATCATCTTCCTGAGCGTGAACTATCACTGAATAACCAATGATACTTTGAGGTCCGGTGAGGGAGATGGCTGGATCCAGATAGCTCAACCTGGCTCTTCCGGTCTCATCTGCTTCCAGGTTTCCCATGTCACCGGAATGCCGTTTTGCATCGTGAGGAGCTCCGTGTTGCATATGTTCCGGATTGAAGTGGCCTCCGGCGGAGGTGCCGTCGGCAGCAGAACAATCCCCGAATTCATGGATGTGAAATCCATGTTTACCAGGTGAAAGATGGCGAACATCAGCTTCTACCAGGATGCCTGAAGGTTTCTTTGTAAAGGTGATTATCCCGGAAACTTCATTCCCGGCAGTCCCATATAATACACAAATCGCTTTCTGCGGATTGCTTTGCTCATCCATCTGCATGGCGGCGTGATCCTGGGCTGAACTGATGTAATAGCCGAAAAGAATTGGAAGGAGGAAAAATATTTTACGTGCTTTCATTGGACTTCATATTTAATTTAGAATGTGTAAAAATAATTAAAATAAACAGATGTACCAATTAAACAGGGAATATTACCCTTTTTTGGTCTTGATCAGAAGGATATGAATCGTAACCCCGGATCCAATCACAAGTAAGAGAATCTTAACCCACAGCAGAGAAACAAAGATAAAAGCTGACACCAATAGAGAGGCCCAAAGGAGAATAAGGGTACTCAGTTTCACCTTCCAGGGAACCCCTTTTTTATCTTTGTAATCACGGATATATTTCCCGAAAAACTTGTTGGTCATCAGCCAGGTAAAGAACCGGGGGGAGCTCTTATAGAAGCATGCAGCCGCCACCAGAAGGAATGGAGTGGTGGGTAGAAGGGGTAACACAATACCAATCAACGCCAGACAAATGAACATAAATCCTGCTATCAACAACAAATACCGTAATACCGGATTTTTTACGACACCCTTTGGACTATTGCCATTTATTGCCATCTATTGCCATTTATTTCAACTCCCTCCCTCACCATTTCACCATTTCACTATTTCACCATTTCACCATTTCACCAT
>CALCGJ010000093.1 GCA_937900965.1 uncultured Bacteroidota bacterium
TTTACCGGAGCAGATGGTTTGGGTTTGGAGGCAGCTTTTGCAACCGGCTTCTTCTTTGCGGCTGGTTTTTACGCTACAGGCTTCCTTGTTGCTGGCTTCTTTGGGACAGCCCGTTTTTTTGGAGAAGCCGGTTTATTTGAAGTTGACCGTTTTCTGGGTGCTGCTGTCTTCTTTGGTTCAGGTTTTTCAGGAGCATCAGAAACTGAAGAGACAACCGGAGGTCTCAGGATTGCCTGGAATTCTCCCATGGGAATTCCTGCCTGATCACGAAGAGCTTCAAACAGAGTGAGTTTTAGGTAATCATTTTCTTCCTGCACGTTCAGCTGTTTTTTCAGACTGACCATCAGGCAGATTTCGTTGTAAAGTTTCACACCACCGCTGTATGAACGATCGTGCTTGAAGAATTGAATGGTTTTTTCTTTCATGGCCGTGAAATTTTTCAGACAAACCTACCACGGAGAAGATGTTCAATAAAGGTATAGGGCTGGTAAAGTACACCCCCTTGTTTTAATCACGATGCCAACAACTCCTGGTTTTTTCCCCAGTTAGCAGGAAGCAGTACCGACATATCATCATTTTTTTTGAAGTAGGGCATGCGTTCAATCACATTCTCTAGCCAGGCCAACGGATCGATTTGAAGTTGTTTGCAGGTACCTACAAAGGAATAGATCATTGCAGCGCGCTGGGCGGCATTATGGGAACCGGCGAACAAGTAATTTTTCCGTCCGATTGCGATTGGACGAATAGAATTTTCTATCAGGTTATTATCGATCTGGTATCTTCCATCTTCAATGTATCGGATAAGTCTTGGCCAGAGATTAAGGGTATACGCAATGGCTCTCCCGATGGCGCTCTTAGGTAGAGTTTCAGTCAGGTTCTTTTTCAGCCATTCTTCTATCTCAATCAACACCGGCAACGATTCATTTTGGCGAAGATCCCGGATTGCGTCAACATCACGTTCTAATGTTTTTACTTTTCGCTCGATGGCATATAATTTTTGTATCAGGTCGAGCATCTGTTCCGAGCGCTCTTTATCATTGCTCTTTGATTCATCGAACTTTCGCCGGGCATGGGCAAGGCAAGCCAGCAGGGTGATCTCTTTATCGCGGCCAAAGACTTCATAAGCCGCGTACCCATCGGTTTGTAGGCTTCCCTTAAAATCTTTCAAAAACTCCATTGGTCCTACCTGCCCCCTGGTGGGTTGGTACTCAAAAACAACGGTTCGGGTAATCGGGTCAAAATAGACCCAGAAATAGCCCTTGTGAGTTGACCCGGGAACATCGCGACTTTGGACTTTTATCGGGGTCTCATCGGCCTGGATATAAGTGGACAATAAAAAATGTGCCTTGTGCAAATCATAAAGTGGTTCCAAAAGCTTGCATGCTGCCTTAAACCAACCGACCATGGTCGATTCGGCAATGTCAACCCCATCGCGCTTGAACATCTGTACCTGGCGGTACCAGGGAAGGTGGTCGGTGACCTTGTTGGTAATGATAAAGGCAAGCGTACTTGCATCGGCATTTCCTTTATGAATGGGCATCAGGGGCAGAGATCCAATAACCACCCCATCTCCGGATGGATTAGCATACTTGTTACGTACAATCCGTTTGACATACCAGCTTCCTCTGCGGTGGGCAAGATATTCGGAGGACTCTTCGCCTATTTTCTTCCAGCCCGTAACATCCCGGTCAGGTTCAATGATCTTCACCTCTCGGGGAAGGTGGGCGGGAAGCTCAACACGACTATGTCCTGGTTTTTCATCAGCCCCGGTTTTCTTACGGGTATAGGTTATGGTTTCGGTAGGGATTTCTGTGGCCGGGCTTTCCATGCCTTCGAGTTCCATGATCATCTGAGTCTTATCCATTGGGATAAATCGCTCACTTCTGCTGCCGAAAATCATTCGCATGTATTGCTGGACCTGCTGTTGAAGGCTGAGCAGTTTTATCTCAAATTCTTTCACCGCTTCACGATTCCTGGCGTTCTCAGCAACTATCGCCTCATATTCGGCCCTGGAAATCATGATCATATCTGCAGGCGATGAGGGGAGTATGTTGTTGGGTACGTTCACAAGACAAATATACGGTGCAAATAGGCCGGAAAGCTCAGAAAACACTTAACAATCCAGCGTTCTTAATAACCGAATTTTGTTCATAACGGCGAGAAATTAAGATTTTACAGAGAAATCACCCGATTTTTGTTAACAAGTGTCGTTTTCGGGTTCGGACATGCTGAAGCGAGATCCCTTCTACCATCATCATAAGCTGAGGCCAGTATATTGCAGTAGAGCTTTCGCCGGTTCGGTAAACAGGTAGCTCGAATGTTCCGCTTTCCAGTCGTTTGTAATAGAGAATAAACCCGCTATATTCCCAACGCAGTAGTTTCATCCGGTCACGTCGCTTGTTGATGAATAGGAACACTTCTCCTGACAGAGGATTACGATTCATACGAGACTGGATTACATTACAAAGGCCATCAAAACTCTTTCGCATATCCGTAGGACCATTGTACAAATAATAGTTGAGCGCTGAGGATAAAGCAAACATGGCGTCAAATAAGTCTGATCAACTGGCCAATGAATTGAATGTCGTCCGATGGCACCCGAAGACGAACCCCGTTAGGATAGGCAATTTCAAGATCGAGTGATAAAGGTTGTACCTGATGATCAATGTGTACAGGGATGAATGCTTCAATTGGGTTTTGTTTCCGACGGACTTTATTCATCCAGTAAATAAATTTGGAATACGGTAAATTATTTTCAAGACAGTAATCCTTCTGAGTTTGTTTGCTCTCTTTCCAGACCTGAATATGATATCTCATCTCATCTTCCAGCCTTGAACGGTTTTTCTTTTTCATCAGTTGTAAATTGGGTCTTCAAAGTTACAACTGTCTATATCTTCAAATCAAGATGCATTTTACCGACCCTTTACATTAATCCGCTTATAAGAAACTTAACTTTATGATGAACCGCTTGACATCGTTGTAGAAACCTAGAGAAGATTTTTCGGCCCCATACAAGAATCATAATGATAACAGCTAGAACGATACCAATCCTTCACCGTATATTTTAGGTGGACTTTTCCTACTATAAAATATTCAATGAAATATAGCTAAATGTCATAATAATGTTTTGTTTTAATATGTAAATATCCATGTTTATTATTGTACACAAATGTCCATTTTTTTTACACTTTTTTACATCTAGAAACTCAAGTTAATGATTACTTTGCTGATCTTGAGCAACATAACATTTTGGTATAATTATTGTGCTAGAATTACTGATTTATATTCTTTTAAAATTTTTTTTTTATATAATTTAAACATTAAACACAAAAACTATGAAAAAAATAATCATTATTTTTAGCATGTGTCTATTCGCATTTGTTATTTCAAATAATAGCTATGCTCAGCCAGAAAAGGAGAATGGACTTGTTATAGTAACAATTACTGGAATATCCTGTATAACTGATGCAACGGGATATGTTGTTGAACTAAAGATGGTTGGAGGTGGACAAACCTTCACTTATACTAAACCCTTCGTACTAAACCAAGCGGACTATCAATGGGATTTTTCAGAATCAGCACATTATGTCTGCGCCTATGGAGACTTACTTTATTATGGAGAAAGTGTAAAGGAATCAGGTGTTGTTGATTGTGGTTATATCGACTCCGAGGAGCCTTTACATAGTTATGTCGACTATCCATGTCAAGGAGGTGACGATTAGGTCGTCATGTAATGTGATTAGAAGGATATATGTCATTAATAACAAAGAAGCCGTCATAAAAGGATGGCTTCTTTGTTATTAGACAATTGCTGTATACTTTTTCCATCCAAATACAAGAATCCCAATGATCAAAGCTAAAACGACGGCTCCCCCTACCCAAAAAGGCCAGTAGGTTCGCTTAACTTCCTTCTCACTGGATTCACTGGTAGCCTCCCCCCGTTCCGCAATTTGTTTCTCGTTTACAGTTGTTGACTCCTCCTCCTCGGAAGTATTGGTATTTGAGTATTCTTCCGTCTCGGTGGTCTTCTTATATTTCCCTGGGAGCGTGTCAGGCTTTTCGGTTCCTGTCGCTTTAAGCATGCCAGTTACTGAATCATAATACACATCGAGGATTTGATTTTCAGATTCAGCTTTCAGGTGATCCCCTGCCAATAGATCCCCAAGGTGTTTCTCCCCCACCAATATGGATCCAGGATCCACAATGTTCGTATCCATAATATTCATGGATAGTGGTGGTCTTTAAATTTTCAGTTTTGGTTTGAGTATTTGACTGTTGATTTGTCTCAGTCTTCTCATTGGTAAGGGTTTCTTTCTTTTCAGTGGATTTATCTTTGCGGACATGCTTTTAAGATGTAAGTCAGATAAGTTGATTCTCCAGGTAGTTTTCGACTGTATCATGGGCAGCCTCAAATGTCTTTTCCAGGCTGTCGGCAACAAACAGTCTGGAATGAGCAGTCACATAGTTGTGGTATGCAGTGATTTTATCCGCAACCAGAATCTTCAGCTCCGAAGGGCACAGGGGATCCCCAGAAAAGGAAACTCTTCCCGGACCCTAATGGCCGGGATAGAGCTAAGTTTTACTTTTTTTCTGGCTGGTCCTTCGGTTTGGCTGGCTCTGTTGGAGCTTTCTTTACCGGAGCAGATGGTTTGGGTTTGGAGGCAGCTTTTGCAACCGGCTTCTTCTCTGTGACTGGTTTTTTCGCTACAGGCTTCCACCATGCCGGACGCACAAAAAAAGTCCCGCTGTCAGGCGGGACTTAAATATATAATTGTAAAGGGATTATCTTATGATCATTTTTTTTGAAACGCGTTCGTTTGCAATAGTAACCGTATACAGATATACACCTGCTTCAAGATTGCTTACGTCAATGTTAACGCTCATATTTCCGTGAATGATACCGGCATCTGTTGTGTGAACAATTTGTCCGATAATATTTGAAATCTTAACGATAACCGGAGCAACAGTTTCACTGCTAATCTCGATGGTAGTATTAGCTGTTGCAGGATTCGGCAGGTTTTGAGAAACGCTGATGTTTGATTGTCCTGAAAATTCATCTACACCAACAACAATTGGTACAATTGCATCGAATGTTATACCATCTACATATTGAACATGAACAGGATCCGCAGAGGCAACCTGGTTATTATAAAAATCATCCATATTAACAGCGTTCACCATAGGGACAGTAAAAGTTTCATCAACAGAATTATAAAAAGCAGTTTCAGATGCTTGGATATACCAGTAATATTCACCAGGAAATGTTGTACCACAAGTGAAGCAAACAACATCTGTATGTTCGCCAGTAGTTGAATTATAAGACCAACCCTTTACTTGAGGCTCCATATTCTCCATGACACGATCTCTTGGCGAATCAGTCCATATTACAAAGAATTCTTCTGAGCGTTCATCTTTAGTAAATTGCAGTCTGCGCAGCCAGCCATTTGTGCCACAATATAATGAGTCATTTGTTGTTCCACCTACAAGGTCTAGAGCAGGATTTGACATCAATGAATCAACCAGCGTAATATCAATTAGTTCATCTCCAATGGTGAATTTAAACAGATTACCAGAGCGAGCATATCTAGAACCAATATTTTCGTAATAATCCCAGTCATTAAAAATGTCATAATAGTGGCTTGTCACATCAGCAACTAGTTGCAAATTTCCGTCAGAATCAACTGCACCTGCAGTAGAATTGAACCATGGAATAGTAAAATCTGTGAAATCTTCATTAATATCTCTACAGGGGAAAAGTAACCAGTCTAAGGGGTCGGTCGCACCGTCTCTAAAGAAATCCTGCCATACACCATCCTGGAAGTCAAGTTCAATGTAATCCCAACTACTTCCGCCATCAGTGGTTTTATAGAGAAGTGGCTGGTAACCAGACTCTAAATTTAATATAGTTGCACCAGTCATCCATGCATATCCAATCATGGCATCATCTGACCAAACCATATCTGCTCCTACATCAGAAAAGGTAAATTTACCAACCCACATGGCTTCATTATCAGCAGGATCTACATTAAAAGCCATATCTACGATAGAATGCTCCAGGTCCCAGTCAATTCCGGTACCATTGTAAGTTCCTTGAATGTCTTCCAATTTAAGTTGTGTAAAAGCAGCCCAATCTCCTTCTGTCCAAATATTAAAGCACTTCATGAAATCTTCTTTTTGGGTTAGTCCAAATTGATTGAAGTATCCATCATAATTAAACGTTCCCGGGTTTATAATGAATTCCGTAAAGTAATTAGCACCTCCAAGGGTACTTGTTCCAAACGCCTGGATGTTCCAGTCATTAGCAATAGGAACAGCAGGAGCAACACCCTGGTATACCCCATAAGCGTTTTCAATAACTTCATTGTCGGTTGGGTTATAAAGAACGCCTGATAGGTAATAATTTTGCATACTCATAGAGCTAAGATCAGAGAGGAGCACAGGTCCTGACCATGTTAGGCCATGATCAGCGGAATAGAAGATTCCAACAGATCCATCACTCAAAGCAATTGAAGGATAAGTTTCTGCATCAAGAATAAAAGACATGCTTATCAAATCCAAATCTTTATTATAAGATATCACTCTACAGTCTTCACGACGAAAAGATCTTTGGCTATGCGCTATTCCGACATCTACTTTGACTATATCTAGACTTTTAACGCTAGCTGCCTCATCATTAGAGTAATTAATTGCGGGTGGAGCGGCTTTTCTTTGATATTCACTATCAAGAAGCAACTTTTTGTGATTCATTTTAACAGCATCTGTAGCTTTTTGTGCATTTGCACCAATGACAAAGCATACTGCCACTAACAATAGTAATAGTTTTTTCATAGTAAGTGAATTTTAAGTGGGTTTTAAAATTTGTTTTCCCTATATTGATTCAAAAAATCGCAGAATCCATTTACCGATTTTTTTAAATCATGGTAAAAATACAATATTTTTTGTGAACTATCGCATAAGAAATGTGAACTATCGTATAAGAAAGTTATCTTCCTCTTACTACACCGATGCTGAATGAGAATAGCGAAACAAATGAGAAGTGTACTGGTTCGTTCATTCTAGATTATTTCTGGATGTTGAACATTGTGATTTACCAGAAATTTGATACTTGAGTTTTTGTTGATTGAATTTCAAGGGGAAACGTCGATTTTTTATCCAAAACATTGCAAAAACAGATTTAATGCGCTATTTTTGTCACTACTATTGTTGGATTCAATTCGATAATTAATAATTGTTTAACCAAAATCATTGAACATGAAGAAAATTCTACTTTTCAGTCTGGCTTTCATTTTTGGCCTCGCTGTAACAGCTCAAACGTATCAGATGAAAAATTCAGTAATTTCTTATGCGAAAGTTACTGAACAGATGATAGGTGTGGAGCCTGTAACCACCAATACCACAACCGTAATTCCGGGACCTGTGATGGTCAACGGTGACGGTGTGGATATTGTCAGTGTGATTACCATCGGAACATCAGCCAATGCATACGGATACGGCTATGCCGGAGGTCAGAAAACCCTTGTATGGGCAGACCCAATACTTGGTGCTGTAATGAACTTTCACCGGTTGGGTCCGGGAGCAACTCCACCAAGCTTATCAGGATATCTTGGCTATGATCTCGGTATTAACAAAGGGATGAGTGCCGCTGACTGGACAGTTCAGGTGCAGGCATACAACGCTGTTGAGAATGCTGGCGGAACCTACTTTGTGGATGCCGCCCGTTATCCGCAGGCTGTGATCTACAACCCCCCGGCTGACGGCATTGACGAGGCCTATTGCGCATTCTTCGCACCAAACCTTTCCTCCACTCTTACTACCTGGGGCGGTTTAAGCTGGGGCACTTCCAGGTTTGGCGATCCCTCCGACTCCACCAAGCATTTGTACTGGTATAACCCACCACCTTATACCTATATCCCCGATGGGATGATGCTGCTGGGTGATGGCAAAATCCTGGTTACCGACCTTGATCAGAACTGGGAAAATGGACTGGAGTATCAGGGCAACATCACCCTCTACACTGGTATTTGGAATGCTGCCGAAATGGATATCGAATACACCATCAGCTCGATCGAGCATCCTACATTTGAAAACCAGCGTCCAGCCAATGAGCGCGTTGCAGCTTCCCCCAGCGGAAAAGATGTATGGATCGTATCCCTGGCCAATACCGGTGACGTTCCTCCTGTTAATGGTATTGAAACACGTTTCTACCCTGTCATGTTTCATTCAAACGATTATGGAGTAACCTGGAGCGATCCAATCGATGTTCAGATTGACGGAACAGATGGGCTTGATCCAATAAAAAATTATCTGAGTGACGTTGTAATCGAGAAGTTATTTGGCACGCCTTTACCTGCCCGTGATGAAATTGCTTATACAACTGCCTTTGACTGTGACATGGTTGTTGACGCATGGGGTAACCCGCACATTGGTGTAGTAGTTGCTCCTGCATCCACAACCACTGCCTGGTCTATTGTAACTAATTTTAGCCCAGCTACAACTGAAGATAGTCTTACAGCCGTATTTAACATCTATTCCCCGGATAAAGGGGCAACCTGGTGTGCTGTCCGTTTAGGGAATCCCTGGACTTTCCGCGGAGCATATGGAGATCTCGATGAAGATAACCGTGTAAATGCATCAGTCAACTATGCCGGCGACAAAGTTTTCTTCACATGGCTTGACACACAGGTTCCTGATATTACTGACAATATCAACCCGGATGTATTTGCCCGCGGATTCGACCTCCAGTTAAATGCGATTACCAGTGTAAATGGAGATGACCAACCGACCAATGTAACCTTCCTGTCGGATGTTACTCAGCAGGCCTATTTTGCAACAGCTTCTTACTATACATTCTCGATGGGTGAAGCAGATTATATCCCTATCGTTACCGAGTTACTTTCAGACCCGAATGACCCTGCCGCACCGGTCACATTCAAGTATATCCCTGATTTCGCTTATTTAGACGGGGACTTTACTATTCAACGTCCAGACTGCTCAGTACCATTCCCGGTTGCAGTTAACGATAAGAAAGCTAACCTGGAGATTTCGATCTATCCGAACCCGGTTACCGACATCGCTGTGATGAAGGTGAACATGACCCAGGGTGGAAATATTCAGATCTCTCTGACCAACATGCTCGGACAAACCGTTATGAATGTTGATAAAGGTTTTGTAGCTGCCGGAAACCAGCAGTTTACATTTGATGCCAGCCGTTATAACGCAGGCATCTATTTCGCCACTATTCAGATCAACGGTGAGAAATATACCCGTAAAATTGTTGTGGAATAAATACACAACTGGTTCAAAAAAAAAGGTCCGGATTTGTCCGGGCTTTTTTTTTGTATATTTGTGCCGGATTCAATAATGTTTCATTTAAAACCAAAAATCTTATGAAAAGAGCTCTACTCCTTTTTTTTGCAGCCGGGTTCATTGTTTCGGCCACGGCCCAGTTGAGGCCATTCCTGAACAATCCCCAAAGTCCCGTGAAAGCCCTCAAACCTGTCGCTCAGATGGGTGGTGAGGCTGTGGGAGTGCAAACACCCAACACAACAGTGGCTTCTGATGCCACATTAGCGGATGAGGTCATAATGACGACTACGTATGACCTTCAAACTAACTCCACCAATCAACAGCGGATGTTCCGGTATGATGACGGGACAATGGCTGGTGTTGCAATATTCTCACATGATAATTCGGGATCCTTTCCTGAAAGAGGAACCGGCTACAATTACTTTGATGGCACCTCCTGGGGCACACAGCCAACTACCCGGATTGAAGCCACCACCAGGACCGGATGGCCTGCCTACGCTCCCCTGGGACCCAATGGCGAAATTGTTGTAGCTCACAGTTCTGGCACATTGCCATTGTATATTAACAGAAGAGACATTCGTGGTACGGGTGCCTGGACTCAAACTGAATTGGCTGCACCTGTTGATGCCTCTGGGCTGCTTTGGCCCCGCATGGTAACCAGTGGTGATGACCACATGAGTGTGCATGTCTTTGCACTGACAGCCCCCACAGGCAACGGTGGTGTTGTGTGGAATGACATGGACGGCGCCCTCGTTTACAACCGCTCCCTGGATGGTGGTGACACCTGGGATGGATGGGTGCTGATGGATGGCATGACCTCTTCTGAATATCTTGGCTTTGGCGGTGACACCTATGCATGGGCTCAACCCGTTGGCAATACGCTGGCCTTTGTGGTTGGAGATAGTTTCAACGACGAGTTTATCATGAAATCGACAGACAATGGTGATACCTGGACCAAGACAATCATCTGGGATTGTCCCTATGATTTTTGGGCAGGTGGTGATACAACAGGAGACTTCTATAACTCGGATGGATCCTCGGCTGCGGCAATCGGACCGGATGGCAAAGTACATGTCCTGTTTGGTTTTGGGCGTGGAAATGGCGATGAAGCCGGAAATAAATATTGGACCATCAACAATGATGGTCTGATCTACTGGAATGAAGATATGCCCGAACTTCCCCAGGTGATGGATCCGGATGAATTGTTTGCAAGTGGAAACTACATTGGCTGGGTACCGGATACAAATGTATTTTATATTCCTACCGATCAATATGCTTTTTATTACGGCTCAATGAGTAGTATGCCAACTCTGGTTGTGGATGATGCTAACCAGGTATTTGCCTTCTGGTCAGGTATGACTATTAATCAGGATCCCGATAATTTCTTGTTGCGTCATATTTTTGCCCGGGCATCAGTCGATGGTGGAGCCACCTGGAGAGATAACATTTATGATGTTACCGGCGAATTTGTTCAGCAATGGACAGAGTTTGCCTATCCAACAGTAGCTAGCCAAACTACTTATGATAAAATCTATTTGATCGATCAGGATGATGATCTGGCCGGGGTTTATCTTAAAAGCTCAAATTCGGGTTACCAGGGACAGATGGAGATCACTAACAACAACATCACACTGATGGAGGTTGATAAGAATGATATTATTGAGTGGGGCGTTGGAGTTAACAATAAGCCGGCAGAAACCTTTACCGTAGCACAAAACTACCCCAACCCGGTAACCGGTCGTTCGGTAATCTCTGTCAAGCTTACCCAACCAGGAAACTTATCTATGTCTATTGTTAATGTTGTAGGCCAGCAGGTAATGAGATTAGAGAAGGGAACTGTAAACACCGGCAACCAGCAATTCGTTGTCGATGGGTCGACACTCCCTGCGGGGATCTATTTCTACACAGTGACAGTAAACAAACAATCAATCACCAAAAGGATGATTGTGGAATAATTATCTGGAAAGACTATTTTCTGATCATTTGAACTCATTTTCTAAGGCAGGGGCAATTCATGAATTGCCCCTGCCTTTTTGGTCATATCTCTTTTTAGATTGATTTTGAATACGATTCTTTTTTGTATTTTTATCGAAAAATTGAAACTATCACTAAATTTTCCTGCATCATAACCCGATAAACCAAT
>CALCGJ010000094.1 GCA_937900965.1 uncultured Bacteroidota bacterium
TCCCTACTTCCCTACTTCCCTACTTCCCTACTTCCCTACTTCCCTACTTCCCTACCCTCATACCCTCCTTCACGGTATCCCGATATACTTATGTGCCTGCAAAGAGAGTCTCCAGACAGGATGGGATTCTATGTACTGTATGATCTTTGGGAGCATCTCCTCCCGGCGACTCCATTCAGGCTGAAGAAAAAGATGTGTGTCATCATTCATGGCGCCAGCCTGTTCTTCCGCCCATTTGAAATCTTCCTCTTCCTGGATAATCACCTTTAACTCGTGGCTTATCTTATAAAATTCGGCCCGTGGAGGCCAGTCTCTTTTGGGAGAGAGGCAAATCCAATCCCAGATGCCTGATAAGGGTTGGGAACCGGAAGTCTCGAGAAAAGTTTTAATCAGGGTCGAGGGCCGAGGGTCGAAGGTCGAAGAAGTATCCGCGATCCGTGATCCGTGATCCGTGATCCGTGATAAAGGTTTGAGTTTCGATTTGGGATTTGGGGCCTGGGATTTGGGATTTGGAATTTCATATACCTTGTAAAGGTTGTCTCGACCCTCGACCCTCGACCCTCGACCCTTAAGTTTATCGCACAGATAATCCAGATTGTACAGTAGCGGCTCTCCACCGGTAACAATCACGGCATTGGCCCGACATTCCAAAGCCTTTTCAACCACTCTATCGGTTTCAACAGGTGGAAAAAGATTGGCGTTCCACGATTCCTTGATATCACACCAGGTACAACCCACATCACACCCGCCAATGCGGATAAACCAGGCAGCCTCCCCGGTATGGAAGCCCTCTCCTTGAAGGGAGTAGAATTCTTCCATGACAGGAAGTAATCGGCCGGATGCAAGCAAATCATTCTGGGTCATAATTCAATTATTTGCCCCTAAATCCCCTTCAGGGGGTTTGGGGGTGAGTTAGCTTACTAGCCTTCAGCGTATTCTGCAGCAAAGATACAATCGTCATTGGGCCAACGCCACCGGGAACAGGGGTGATGTAACTACACTTTCCGGCAACCTTGTCAAAATCCACATCGCCAGTGAGCCTGAATCCCGACTTCTTTGATTCGTCTGAAATCCTGTGCATGCCAACATCAACAACAACTGCACCCTTTTTCACCATATCTGCAGTTACAAAATGTTGTCGTCCCATGGCAACAATAAGAATGTCGGCTTCACGGGTTATCTTCGGAATATCCCGTGTAAAGCTGTGGCAGAGTGTTACGGTACAGTTTCCCGGTGAGGCTTTTCTGGAGAGCAGAATACTGACAGGTGTTCCTACAATATGACTCCGTCCAAGTACGACACAATGTTTTCCTGCAGTTTCCACCTGGTAGCGTTCAAGCAAGGTCATGATGCCCAATGGAGTGGCAGGTAGCAATGAGGGCAATCCCAGCATCATCCTACCCAGGTTAACCGGATGAAACCCATCGATATCCTTAATCGGATTGATTCGCTCAATGATCTTCTGTTCATCGATGTGTTTAGGGAGAGGCAACTGCACAATAAATCCGTCTATCTCATTGTCGAGGTTCAGAAAGTCAACCACCTCAAGCAACTCCCGTTCACTGATCGACTCCGGATAGCGGTAGATTGAGGATGTTATTCCCACCTCTTTGCTGTTTTTCTCCTTCGAAGCTACATAGGTCTGGCTGGCAGGATCTTCTCCAACAAGCACGGCCGCCAGGTGAGGGACTCTCTCCCCGTTGTCGATCATTGCAGCAACCTCTTTGGCGATCTCTAGTTTAATTTTACCAGCTAATTCTTTTCCGTCAAGTAAAATCATGCTGTTTCTTTAATTTGAATTCTAAAGTTATCCAATCATTCCTGCATTCCTGCATTCCTGCATTCCTGCATTATTAATTCTTCTTCATATTCCGCATCATCTGGGCCATATTGCGGCCTTTGTTGGTTGTCATCATGCGCATCATTTTTCGGGTATCTTCAAACTGTTTCAGCAACCGGTTTACATCCTGGATCGTAGAGCCGGCACCTTCGGCGATGCGTCGTCTGCGGCTGCCGTTCATCACTGTTGGGTCGGATCGTTCAAGTGGTGTCATGGAATAGATAATAGCTTCAATCCCTTTGAAAGCATTGTCGTCGATGTCCAGGTTTCGGATCGCTTTTCCCATACCGGGAATCATGCCCATCAGGTCTTTCACGTTCCCCATCTTCTTGATCTGCTTGATCTGGGACAGGAAATCGTTAAAGTCGAACTGGTTTTTGGCAATTTTCTTCTGAAGCTGCTTTGCCTCCTCCTCGTCATATTGTTCCTGGGCCTTTTCAACCAGAGAGACAATATCACCCATCCCCAGGATTCTATCTGCCATACGGGAAGGATAAAAGACATCAATAGCATCCATCTTCTCTCCGATCCCGACAAATTTGATCGGCTTGTTCACCACTGATTTGATACTGAGGGCTGCTCCACCGCGGGTATCACCGTCGAGTTTGGTGAGTACGACACCGGTAAAGTCCAGCAGGTCGTTGAACGCTTTGGCTGTATTTACTGCATCCTGACCCGTCATGGAGTCTACCACAAACAGTGTTTCCTGAGGATTGACCGTTTGCTTGATGGCAGCAATCTCTTTCATCATCTCCTCATCGATAGAGAGTCGCCCTGCCGTATCTACAATCACCATCTGGTACCCGTACTCCCTGGCGTGTTTAATGGCATTTTTTGCAATCTTAACTGGCTCCTTGCTTCCCTCCTCTGTAAATACCTGCACTCCTATCTGCTCACCCAGCACTTTGAGCTGATCAATAGCAGCCGGACGGTAAACATCACCAGCCACCAGGAGAACCTTTATGTTCCGCTTGGTTTTCAGATAGTTGGCAAGTTTTGCAGCAAAGGTGGTTTTACCGGAGCCCTGGAGGCCTGCAATCAGGACGATGGCAGGATCGCCTTTCAGGTTGATCTCCGACTGCACCCCTCCCATCAGTGCCTCCAGCTCATCGTGGACGATCTTGACCATCAGCTGACCGGGAGAAACTGCAGTTAAAACATTCTGTCCCAGTGCCTTTTCTTTGATATCATCCGTAAACTGCTTCGCAATTTTATAACTCACGTCAGCATCGAGGAGAGCTTTTCTGACATCTTTCAATGTTTCAGCTACGTTGATCTCCGTAATGTGTCCATGCCCTTTGAGAACCTTGAACGCTTTATCCAGTTTATCACTTAATCCTTCAAACATAATCTACTACATCGCTATTAATAAAGAGGTGCAAAGGTAGAAATTCTGGTCGATTTCTCAGTAACAGTCTATGGGAAATTGTATTCCAAAAAATTACATATAATTGAATAAACACTGCTTGAGGTTGGGACTGATAACATGACATCTTTCAGAGAGAAAGTCAACGATTGGATCCATGAAGTTTCCCATGGCAACCAGGGAGCATATTATTTAGTGATCATCTCCATCGTACATCCTGAGTAATTCTTTAGATTTTCGTGTGATTTTGTCGAAAAAAAAGAGGTCCAATTAATTTTCTTTGTAAATTTGTAGCTGAGTAAATATTTATTTTTCACTAAAAATCGATTATTATGAAAAAACTTTATCTCTTATTGCTTGCCATGTTTATCGGGTTTGGCAGTTTTTCACAAACGGTCCTGTTCGAAGATGATATGGAATCTTACAATGTTGGCGATTACCTCGCCGTTGAAAATCCTGTCTGGTACGAAACCTGGTCGAACAATCCCGGTTCAGGAGAAGATGCAATCGTATCCAGTGACTTTGCCCACTCCCCTACCAAATCAGCATTGGTTGATGAAACAGGTGGAGCTACCGACCTTATTCTCTTGCTTGGGAACAAAACAGCCGGTCAGTTTGAACTCTCCTGGTGGATGTATATTGAGACCGCATATGCCGGTTATTACAACCTCCAGCACTTTGAATCTCCTGGTATTGAGTGGGCCATGGAATGCTACCTGAATACCGACGGCACCATCGACCTTCAGGTTGGGGGAATCACGGTAAACGGAACCTATCCGAAAGATACCTGGTTTGAAGTTAAGCATGAGATCGACATCGATGCCGACAACATCAAATTATACATTGATGGGACCCTTTTCCATGAGTGGCCTTTCAGCTACCAGGGTGGCGGTACAACCGGCACGAATCAGCTTGGTGGTGTTGACTTCTTCGCAGGAGCGCAGGGAACAGATGATCCGAAGTATTACTTTGATGATGTATATTTTGAGCAAACAGGTGGCGGCGGCGATCCTGAGATCACAGTTACTCCAATGGAACTCAACAACTGGGTACTTGCCGGAGGCACGAACAGCGATATGCTGAACGTTCAGAATACAGGCGAATCAGATCTTGACTGGGCCCTGGCAATCATTTACGACCTTGATGTCATTGATGCAATGCCTGTAACACCCCAGCCATCCCTCACTTACTCCACCAAGAATCCTGTTTCTGGTGCAATGGCAGATCCGACACCTGGTGCCGGTGGTCCCTCATCAACCGAAGCTACAGCTCAACTCCATTATGATGGCGACAATGCCAGTGCTATTGGCTGGAACACTGTTCCTGTAACTGTAACTGTTGCCGCCCGTTTCCCGAGTGCTATGACACTCCCCTATGCCGGCATGGAATTGATATCAGTGGAGGTCTTTACCAACGACCTGAATGCCTCAGGTGGCAACGACATGACTGTTAAAATTTATGGAATGGGGAATACGTATGAGCCTGGCGCATTACTTTATGAGCAGGCATTTACACCATCGGCAGCCTCATGGCAAACAATCACCCTTACAACCCCTGTCATGATCACAGGTGAAGATATCTGGGTAGGTTATACCTTTACTCAGGTTACTGCCGGTATCTTCACTCCGGGAACCGATGATGGAGCAAACTACAACTCCAATGGCGACTACCTGAGCACAGGAGTTGGATGGTCACACCTGGGGAACAACCCTGCACTGATGTATAACTGGAATATCCGTGCTAACCTCGAAGGTGATCCCATTTCGCAGTGGTTATCCGCAACACCTACTTCAGGATTCCTGCCTCCTCTTGGCAGCACTGATGTTGATGTAATGTATGACGCCACCGACCTCATACCAGGTACGTATAACGCCTTTATCCGCTTCCTCAGTAACGATCCGGCAAATCCAAGTCTGGATGTTCCTGTTGAGTTGACAGTAGGTGGAGTAGGTATCAACGATACTGAAAAGACCAACGTGATGATCTACCCGAACCCGGCACAGGATTATATCACCATTCAGACAAGCAATACCGTCACCTCTGTTCAGATTACAGATTTCAGTGGCAAGGTGTTGTACCGTGGAACTGGTACGAAACTGGATGTACGGAACCTTTCAAGTGGTATTTATTTCGTCCGTACTACAACGGATAAAGGAACTTCAAACATGAAATTCATTAAGAAATAATACACTGTTAAATTTCACAAAAGAAGCCGTCTCACAAGGACGGCTTCTTTTTTTTACTTCAATGCGGGTGAAGGTTCAAGATTCAAGGCATGAGGCACAG
>CALCGJ010000095.1 GCA_937900965.1 uncultured Bacteroidota bacterium
GCTGGCTTGAGTTTTCTATTAGGGGCATGGTATGTGATTCAGCACCTGATTGGCATTGACCTGACTCCCGGTCTCCCCACCACCGTGTTGCTGATCAGTTTCTTTGCCGGCATTCAATTACTTGGACTGGGACTTGTAGGAGAATACGTCGGGCGTATCTATGACGAAGTAAAGCAGCGACCCATGTATATTGTGGATCGGAAAGTAAATTTCTAAGAGTAACAATGATCCTGCCGTTTGAATTACCCCCCCCACCTGGATATTCTGTTTCCCCAAAGTGGGATGGCCTGAATTTTACTATTGGTGACCAGTGTTCACCCGTTTTGGAATACAGCACAAATTTTTCCGGCTGGACAGATAACCTGACTGCTCTTCACGAGGAACTTATCGGGGCCAATCACCCGATTGATATTGCCTCCAGAGTTCATGCATGCAGTCAGGTTAAAGAACATATACCCAATGGCAGAGGTGTGATCATGGAAATTGGTTGTTCTTCCGGGTATTTGCTAAGGGATTTAGGAACAATTTTCCCCGATGCAATTGTTATTGGCGGAGATGTGGTCAGGGAACCACTTTTCAAGCTGGCTGAACGTTTACCAGGTATACCTCTGATCCGTTTTGATCTGCTCCAATCTCCTCTACCAGATAATATTGCAGATGTACTTGTCATGCTTAATGTCCTCGAACACATTGAAGATGATGTTGCAGCCCTGAAAAAAGCATACAATCTTTTAAAACCTGGTGGTTCATTGATTATTGAAGTTCCGTCAGGACCATATCTATTTGATTCCTACGACCGGCAATTACACCATTTCAGGCGTTATTCGGCTGCCGAACTTCATAGCAAACTTACAAGGGCTGGATTCAGGGTGGTCAGGAAATCGCATCTTGGCCTCCTCCTGTTCCCTGCTTTTGCAGTCAGCAAATTACTGAGCAAGTGGAACCCATTCTTTAGGAATAAAGACACTGTACAGAAAAAGGCAGCACAAACTGCCGGAAATGTTTTGGTTGGATTGGCGATGAAAATAGAATCAAAGTATTTATCAGCTTACTCATTACCTTTTGGTATCCGGGTTCTGGCTGTTGCCCAAAAATAGATGTTGTATGATTAAAAATAATCATCTCATGGTTACCGGATGTGCCGGTTTTATTGGAAGTAATCTTGTTGATCGTCTTCTTGCGAATGGCAACCAGGTAACAGGAGTGGATAATTTTTCAACTGGTCAGCGGAGATTTCTTGAAAAGGCTATGGCGCACCCAAATTTTCGATTAGTCGAAAC
>CALCGJ010000096.1 GCA_937900965.1 uncultured Bacteroidota bacterium
TAGAGGGTGTCATGAAATAAGAATAGGCAATAAAAATTCCAAAAATCAGGACAAGCCCGATGATCGTGTTTTTGTTCATGTTTCTTGATTATTTGGTTCCGGAGGCATAATCCACAGCTGCTTCTATAAATTTAACAAAAAGTGGATGCGGGTTGGCAACAGTACTCCTGTATTCCGGATGGAACTGTACTCCAACAAACCATGGATGTCCTTTCAACTCTATGATTTCCACCAGGTTATCCTTTTCGTTAAGTCCTACTGATGTCATGCCAGCCTGGGAAAATGCTTCTTTATATTCATTATTAAATTCAAACCTGTGGCGGTGACGTTCTGAGATATTACCTGTTCCGTATACATCTGCTGCAATTGATCCATTTTGCAGGTGACATGGATAGGTTCCTAATCTCATTGTACCACCAAGTCCTGAGATCTTTTTCTGCATCTCCATCATGTCGATCACAGGATATGGAGTTGACGTGTCGAATTCCGTCGAATGTGCCCCTTTATACCCAAGTACATTGCGGCCGAATTCAATAACGGCACACTGCATCCCAAGGCAAATCCCCAGGAATGGAATTCCGTTCTCCCTTGCATATCTAATCGCAAGGATCTTTCCTTCGATACCCCGCTCTCCAAAGCCGGGAGCGACAAGTATCCCGTCGAGTCCATTCAGCATTTCATGCATATTGGATTCATCCAGGAATTCAGAATGAACCAGCTTGACATCAACGAAGCATTCATTCGCTGCACCGGCATGAATAAATGCCTCGTTAATACTACTGTAGGCATCTTTTAACTCGACGTATTTTCCTATCAATCCAATATGAACCTGGCTCTTTGGATTCTTTAATTTGTGAAGAAATTTTTCCCAATCTTCAAGGTCGGGCTCTCCTATAACAGGGACGTCTGCCTTTCTCAGGATTTCAAGATCCAGACCCTCCTTTTTCATCAGAATAGGAACATCGTAAATACTTTCTGCATCGATGCACTCAATTACTGATGAGGGAGATATGTTACAAAACAGGGCTATTTTATTCCGGATTCCCTCATTGAGGCTCCTTTCTGTCCTGCATACGATGATATCCGGCTGAACACCCTGTTCCTGGAGCAACTTAACGGAATGCTGTGTGGGCTTGGTCTTTAACTCACCGGCAGCAGCCAGATAGGGGATGAGCGTAAGGTGGACAACAATGCATGAATTTCCGAGTTCCCAGCACATCTGTCGCACTGCTTCAATAAAGGGTAGCGATTCGATGTCACCCACAGTGCCCCCGATCTCGGTAATGAGGAAGTCGAGATTGCCACTATTGGCAAGAAGTTTGATACGGTATTTAATCTCGTCGGTGATATGAGGGATAACCTGAACAGTCTCTCCCAGGAATTCCCCTTTGCGCTCTTTTGAGATTACCGATTGATAGACAACTCCGGTAGTTACGTTATTGGCTTGTGATGTTGGCACATTCGTAAATCGTTCGTAATGTCCCAGGTCAAGATCGGTCTCAGCTCCATCATCTGTAACGTAGCATTCTCCATGCTCATATGGGTTTAACGTGCCGGGATCAATATTGATGTAAGGATCCAGTTTCTGGATGGATACTGTGAACCCACGTGAAATTAAAAGCTTAGCAATCGAGGCAGATATGATCCCTTTCCCCAATGAGGATGCAACACCACCGGTGACAAAGATAAACTTGGTATTCGACATGGATGAAATACAGATTTGGAGGTTCGTGCAAAGTTAAAACTTTTTCGGAAAGCTGAATCCTGCAACAGGTTTAATTCTCCGCATTTGGATACTCCAGTTAATCGCCTGGGGAAATTCTGCGTTTGACTGCCAGGATTTCAGAGGCAATCTCCTCAATAGGTTTAGATGTAACAGGTACAGTTGGCCAATCGTTTTCGGCAAAGATGCAGTTGGCATAGTTCAGTTCCTTTTTTACATGCTCGATTGAAGCATATTCCCCACCACTACCTCCCAGATAATGTTGACGAACCGAGCGCAACGAAGAGAGATCTGCAGCTTCTGTTGTCAAGCCGAAAACGCAACCCAGAGGTAGTTTAGATAAAATATCCGGCGGTTCAACACCCAGGATAACAGGATAGTTAGCTACAAACCATCCTTTGAAGGCAAGGTATATTGACAATGGAGTTTTGAACGTTCTGGAGACTCCTACCAGCACAATCTCTGCCTTGTCGTATTCATAGTAGCGTTGGCCGTCATCATGATTAAAGGCAAACTGCATGGAGTCGATCCGTTTGAAGTACTCCTTGTTCAGGTTAAAGAAGAGGCCGGGTTCCTGTGAAGGGATATTGGCGAAATAGAGTGACAGGCGACCCAGAAGCGGCCCCATCAGATCAATAGCATCAATGTTATGGATCCTGGTAATCCTGACCAAACTATCTCGTAATGCCTGGGAGACGAGTGTATGCACCACCATTCCTCCTGCCGCTTTTACCTCTGCAATCAGTGGCTCCAACTGAGAATCAGAGCGAATATCTGGCTTCAGGATAATTTCGACTTTGGCTGTTGAAAATTGTGTCAGGGCAGCCTTTAGACTTTGTTCTGCGGTCCGGCCTGTGCCATCAGATAAAATATATATTGTTTTCATGTGATTATGATGCGAAGCTACGTTTTTTAGTGCAAGCTTCAAAAAAAGGCCGAATATTTTCCAGCGAACGGATAAATCTGTAATTTTACATCCTCTTTTAAAATTTCAATCAGAACACTATAAAAATTAATATGAATGGGTAAGATCAAAGTTGGAATTAACGGATTTGGAAGGATCGGACGGCTTACATACCGTGCCCTGCTCACCAAACAAAATGTTGATGTTGTCGCAATCAACGACCTCACAGATGCGAATACACTAGCACACTTGCTAAAGTATGACTCGGTACACGGGAAATTCCCAGGGACTATTATCGTGGAGGGTGATTTTCTTGTAGTTAATGGGAATAAATTAAGGGTGATAGCTGAACGTGATCCTGCAAACCTTCCATGGGGCACCCTTGGCGTTGAGGTCGTTGTTGAATCGACCGGCATCTTCAGGAACCGTGAAAAGATGGGCAAGCATATTGCCGCCGGAGCCAAAAAGGTTCTTTTATCCGTTCCTGCGGATAACCCTCAGGACGTGGATCTTACAGTTGTTCTTGGTGTCAACGACAACCTTATCACACCCGACATGCAGTTTATCTCAAATGCATCCTGCACTACCAACTGCCTGGCACCTGTCGCCAAAGTTCTCAATGACAAATTCGGGATTGTCAGAGGGTTAATGAATACTATCCATTCGTATACCAATGACCAGATTATTCTGGATGGCCCGCATAAAGATCTCCGGCGGGCACGTGCTGCGGCTATGTCGATGATCCCAACCAAAACCGGTGCAGCTAAAGCGATCGGATTGGTGATTCCGGAGTTAGAAGGCAAACTCGACGGATTCGCTGTTCGTGTCCCGACACCAGACGGCTCGATGGTTGATCTGACCTGTGAGCTGGCAAAAAATGTAACTATCGATGAAGTTAATGCCGCCATGAAATCTGCTGCTGAGGGATCGATGGCAGGCATCCTCGAATACCTTACGGACCCACTGGTTAGCGTAGATATTGTGGGCAACGCACACTCTTCTATCTATGACTCAGGAATGACCAAGCTGATTGGAGGCAATTTCCTGAAAATCATCTCCTGGTACGACAATGAGTATGGATACTCGTGCAGGATGGCGGATCTGGT
>CALCGJ010000097.1 GCA_937900965.1 uncultured Bacteroidota bacterium
GTAGGGAAGTAGGAGAGAATTCACGTCTCACACTTAACGGAGTCGGTCAGTGGACTTCACAAGGGTTTCATCCTTTCTGATAAAGCGATTCGCCAAAACAAGAAAAACAACAGAAATCAGTGGAAGAAAAATACCTATCTGGTAAGAGGGTTCGATCTGGGTGAGTTTCGTGATTTTATCCGAATAAATTATAAAGACCAGGACGACCAGGCTTATATTGAGCAGGATATTGAAAGAAACCAGACGAAGTTGGCTTAGCCTGTTTTTATATAAAAAGATTGAGACAAGAGAGAGGATCACGGTAGCTCCTGCCATAAGCCATAGCGGGGAGACAAACCAGAAAGATGTAGTGATTTTCGGATCTGGATCCATCGATTTCAGTTCTGTCACAAAAAGCTTATAATTCCCAAAGAATTCATGGTAAAACTGTGCTAAGGGAAAATAAAACAGCAAGGCTCCGGAGATCAATGCCAGGATCAGAAAGATGGTTTGGATACGTTGGATCATGGTGTTTAGATTATTCAGTTTTTTGATATGCGAAGTTAGGAAAGAAACTCAATTTTTTTGTCAATTGATGAAGTTTAGTTATATTTGCACTGAAATTGATTCCCATACTTTCTTTAAACCCATTTCAAATTCTTTCTTTAACCCATTTCAAGGTACACCATTTTCTTTTCCGATAGGATCTCCCATACGACGATACAACACAAAACAAACATTCAATGTACGACATTATTTCGCTCGACAGTAAAGATCTGTCTGAGATTCGTGAGATTGCGAAATCCATGAACATTCCCAAAGTGGATAAGCTCGAGAAGCAAGAGTTAATTTACAAGATACTGGATCACCAGGCTCTAAATCCAACACAGGATATAATTGCTAATGAGAAAAAAGATGTAAAACGTGGCAGGGGGAGACCCCCAAAGACAGCCCCCCCACGTAAGGAGGACGAAAAAGCAGAGCACAAGCCCAAACCCAAGGTTCTCCACGAGAAGCCGAATAAGGGACCAAGAGAACCGCATGTAGCCAGAAAGAACGAGACGCATCGCCCACATGACCGTCGTATTTCTGAATCCAAAGAGGTGGTCCCCGAAGCCATTGAAACCTCTGTCGACGTGACACCAGAACCCGTGAAAGTGGAACCCATTATTAGCAGCGATAATACATCCGCCAGGCAGCCTGACGATAAAAAAAATCACGAGCAGCCACGGAAACATACTCCTGAACGTCATCGTGAGGAGTACACCTTTGAGTTTGAAGGGATCATCGCAACAGAAGGAGTTTTGGAGATCATGGCTGATGGTTATGGATTTCTCCGCTCTTCCGACTACAACTACCTGAACTCTCCTGATGATGTGTATGTTTCTCAGTCACAAATTAAATTGTTTGGATTGAAGACCGGTGATACGGTGCGAGGAACCATCCGCCCTCCGAAAGAGGGAGAGAAATATTTTCCATTAATCAAGGTTGAGCTTATCAACGGTAAGAAACCGGAGGATGTACGCGACAGGATTCCTTTCGATTTCCTCACTCCTCTCTTCCCGATGAAGAAGTTCAAACTTACCGGCCATCCGGAATGTACGACCTCAACACGTATTATTGATATGTTTGCTCCGATTGGATTCGGACAACGCGGATTGATCGTTGCACAGCCGAAGACAGGTAAAACAGTGCTGTTGAAAGAGATTGCCAATGCAATCGCTGCCAACCATCCGGATGTATACCTAATCGTATTGCTGATTGATGAGCGTCCTGAAGAGGTCACCGATATGGCACGCAACGTGAAGGGTGAAGTGATATCATCCACCTTTGATGAACCGGCTGAACGCCATACCCGGATTGCCAACATCGTTCTCGAGAAGGCCAAACGACTGGTGGAGTGTGGACACGATGTGGTGATTTTGCTTGACTCCATTACACGTCTTGCACGCGCTTACAATACTGTAGCTCCGGCTTCCGGCAAAGTGTTGTCGGGTGGTGTTGAGGCCAACGCTCTTCAAAAACCAAAACGTTTTTTTGGCGCTGCACGTCAGATCGAAAATGGCGGATCCCTTACCATTATTGCTACTGCCCTCATCGATACCGGCTCCAAGATGGATGAGGTAATCTTCGAAGAGTTCAAAGGAACGGGGAACATGGAACTTCAGCTTGACCGGAAACTTTCCAATAAGCGTATATGGCCGGCTGTTGACATTGTTGCTTCAAGTACTCGTCGTGAAGATCTCCTTCTTGAAAAAGATGTTCTGGGACGTATCTGGGTTCTCCGGAACCACCTGGCCGATATGACACCGCTCGAAGCTATGCAGTTCTTGCAGGACAGAATGAAATTCACGGATTCGAATGAGGAGTTCCTTATTTCGATGAACAGCTAATTCGAAGTTAGAGGTCAGAAGTACGAAGTTAGAACGCAAGTACGAGGGTAGAAGGACGAAGTACAATAAAAAATCGTGTAAATCTGTGTTGCCGAAGGCATCTGTATCATCAGTGTTCTATTGATACAGCTCTTTCAAATCCAGTCCGTCGAAATTTCCGGAGCTCATCATCAGGAAAACCATGTTTTCTTTGGGGATCGACATCAATCTTTCGTTTAGTTTTATTGAGTCGTCGAATACTTCCAGGTCCGACTGATCAAACCCTTTCTGTATCATCTCAGATGAAATTTCAGGCAGCCGTTTTAGCTTGATAGTGTGTTGGTTGAAATAGACAATGGCAATATCTGCTTTCTTCATTGCTCCTGAATAGTGGGGTAGAAATCCTTCACTCAGACTGCTGTAGGTATGCAGTTCAAGGCAGGCTACTATCGTTCTCTCCGGAAATTGTTCTTTCACAGCATTGATGGTAGCTTTCACTTTTGACGGAGCATGGGCAAAGTCTTTGTACATGACAAATTTATCGTTCTTTACCAGCAATTCCAGCCGTTTGGAAGCACCAGTGAAGCTTGTGATGGTTTCATAAAACCGGAGATCGGATACTCCTAGTTGGTTGCAGATCAACCGCGCTCCGTTCATGTTCATAAGATTATGCCTCCCGAAAATCTGGAGAGTGTAGGTGCCATCCTGGGTAATCAGATGGGTGATGCCGTTTTCTACCCGATACGTCGGAGTATTGTATGGGAATCGGCACAGATCTTCCCTGCCTTCCCAACAAATCCGTTTCAGCACTTCATCTTCATCGCAATATACCAATGTACCATCCGGGGAGATTAACCGGATAAACTCTCTGAATTGATCAATATAATGTTCAAATGTGGGAAATACATTGATATGATCCCAGGCTACACCACTAAGGAGAGCGATATCAGGGAGGTAGAGATGAAACTTGGGTCGGGGATCAATGGGTGAAGTGAGATATTCATCGCCTTCAAAGATCATGATTGATGCTTCATCGGTTAATTTCACCATCACATCAAACCCTTCAAGTTGGGCTCCAACCATAAAATCACAGTCGATCATGTTCTTTTTCAGTACATGAAGGATCATAGCGGTGATTGTTGTCTTCCCGTGGCTGCCGCCGATAACCACCCGGGTTTTATCTCTTGCCTGTTCGAAGAGGTATTCGGGATAAGAGAAAATACGTAGCCCGAGTTTTTCTGCCCTTTTCAGTTCCGGATTATCAGCTTTGGCATGCATCCCGAGAATCACCGCATCCAGTTCAGGGTGGATACGGTCAGGAAACCACCCTTCAGTTTCAGGGAGTAGTTCCAGGTTTGCCAGGCGACTTTTTGAGGGTTCGAAAATCTCATCATCTGAGCCGGTAACAGAGTATCCTTTCTGGTGAAGGGCAATAGCGAGGTTATGCATGGCACTGCCGCCAATTGCGATAAAATGAACTTGCATAGGTAACGGTTAAAACTCAAAATTACGATTATTTTACATCCCTGAGGTTGCATGTAGTGTAAGGAATTTAGTAATTTCACAACTTGATTGGATGTATAAAAAGTGATATGAAGAACAGATTTAACACATATATAAAAGAGGTTGATTCCCTTTCTCCTGTTGAGTTGATTGAGTTTTTCCTGGAACGGCATCCCGGAAAAGTTGCTTTCAGCAGCAGTCTTGGAGCTGAGGACCAGGTGTTAACGCATATGCTGGCAGGTATAGGAAAACCTTTTAAATTGTTTACGCTTGACACGGGTCGTCTATTCCAGGAGAGTTACGAATTACTTGAGATCACAAAGCAGCGGTATCAGCTTCCGTTTGAAGTATTTTTTCCTGAGGCTGCAAACGTGGAGCGGATGGTTAATGAAAAAGGGATTAACCTCTTTTACGAAAGCATTGAAAACCGCAAGTTATGCTGCCATATTCGCAAGATTGAACCCCTCAGGCGTGCGTTGGATGGAATGGAGGTCTGGATAACGGGTTTACGAAGGGAGCAATCTGTTACACGGATAAATTCCGGAGCTGTTGAATGGGATGCTGATCGATCGTTGATCAACGTAAATCCTTTGATTGACTGGAATGATGAGGCACTATGGAAATTTATCAAGGAAAACAAGGTCCCGTATAATACATTACATGATAAGGGTTTTCCAAGTATAGGGTGCCTTCCCTGCACGAGAGCAATTCTCCCGGGAGAGGATATCCGTGCAGGCCGGTGGTGGTGGGAACAACCGGATAACAAAGAGTGTGGTTTACATGTCCCAAGAAATAAATAACGTATGGATGCAATAGACTTGAAAGAGTTTGGGAAGGTTTTCAGAGAGGATTATGATAATCCGACTGTACTGTTTCAGGATTCCGGTCACCGAATCTACTGGCTTGGTGTTCCGGAAGCGACAGCATTTCGATGCAATACTTACCTGATCGTTGACAATGACGAAGCGATTGTTGTGGACCCGGGTGGAACCGATTATTTTGAATTTGTCCGGGATCGTGTTGCACAGATCCTTCCTCCTGAACGCGTAGTGGCACAGGTTCTGTCGCACCAGGATCCGGATGTGGCTGCCTCCTTTCCGTTATGGGTTGAGATAAACCCAAACATCAAGGTTATTGCCAGCGGAAGAACCCATACCATACTCAGCCATTTCCGCGATATCCCTTACGTTTCAATAGATATTTACGATCATTCCGATTACCGGTTTACCTCAGGGAAGACCATTCAGTTTATTCCCAGCCCCTTTATGCATTCTCCCGGCGCTTTCACAACCTATGATCACACTTCAAAGTTTCTCTTCTCCGGGGATATCTGGGCAGCTTTGGATATGGAATGGACCCTCGTGGTTGATAATTTTTCAAAGCATGAGTTGAAACTCAACCTCTTTCATCTCGATTACATGTCGAGCAACAAAGCAGCCAGGGGATTTGTCAACAGGATCAAGGATTTGGAGATTGAGGCAATTCTTCCACAGCATGGAAGCATCATTCCGGGAGAGTTTGTTCCTTTAGCTCTCAACTATCTGACTCATTTGAATTGTGGAATAGATATTCTCTATCCCGATTTAAAATAAACCTTTTAGTATGTCTGAAGAACTTCATCAACGGATTGGAGAGCTGGAAAACAGGAATAAGATCCTGGCATCGGCTACAAAACAATGGGAACATCTACAAAAGATCTATCTGGAGTCTCATGCTACACTCCTTCAGAGTGAAGGCTTTGTAAAGGCGATTAAGGATCGGATGGAGAGGGCTTTAACGGCAGGAGATATAGCCTGGTGGGACTGGGAGTATTCAACAGGGAATATCTATTACAACCCCGAGCGCGCCCGTATACTTGGCTTTTCAGTAGAAGAACTCCCGAAGAATTTCAATGACCTTGTCAAGTGTATCCATCCTGAGGATCATGACGAAGCCGTCAGACAGATTCGCATGCATATTGCCGGAGATACCGAATGTTACGAAGCTGAGTACCGGTTGCAATCAAAAAGCGGTGAATGGAGGTGGTTTTACGACCGTGGGAAGATTGTGGAGAAAGATATCATGGGTGATCCTATATTCATATCTGGCGTGTTGATTGATATCAACGATCGTAAACTGGCAGCAAAGGAGTTGACTGAGGCCCGGGATTTGGCTGACTCATCCAGCAAGGCAAAAAGCCTGTTTCTGGCTAATATGTCTCATGAGATATACACACCACTAGCCGGAGTAGTTGGTATGGCTGATATCCTTAAGCAATCTGATCTTTCTGTGGAGCAGCGTGAATACATTGATATTATCGTCAACTCTGCCTCGAACCTGATGTCTGTGTTAAATGACATCATGGAATATATCAAGGTTGAGAACAGGAAAATCGTATTGACCAGTACTCCTATTGCTATTACCCATCTTATGCAGGAAGTTGTTTCAGGGACACTCAATCGTTGCAAGGATAAAGGGTTGGAACTGCTTACCTATATCGACACCCAAATCCCGGATTATGTGATGGGAGACCCGAGAAGAGTACGTCAGTTATTACAGATCTTTGTGAATAATGCCGTAAAATTCACAGATGCAGGAAGAATCATCATTGCCGTTGAGTTTGCCGGCTGGGATGAAGGGACCATCAGGATCCGTTTCAGGATAACCGATACAGGGATTGGTATTCCGCAGCATGAACTAACAAATCTTTTTTACTCATTTACACGGGTGAACACCAAAGTGGGGAAATACGGAGGAAGTGGGTTGGGTCTTGCCATTGCAAAGCACCTTGTTGAACTCATGAATGGGGAGATTTCTGTGGAAAGCGTAGAAGGAGAAGGTTCAGCCTTCACTTTTACGATTGAATTTGACCGGTTGGTAGAGCAGGAGACTCACCTGGATTCTTCATTATTACGAGCGAAACGGGTTCTTCTAGTAGATCGCGATCAGATTCGCAGAACCATTTTGAAGAATTATCTGCTTATCTGGGATTGCGAAACAGAGGAGCGGGATTCCATCCCGGAAGCACTGGATGCCCTGAGACACCAATTCGATGCCGGGAGAGCAATTGACCTGACAGTGATAGAATACGATACTCAGGATACAGCTGAGGGTCTCTTTGTGGAGCAGTTTAAAGAGAAGGAGTGGAAGGAATCCCCACGGATTCTTGTTGCCTCGCAGAATATGGAGATCCCATCGGATATTATAGAACAGACCGGCTTCCAGGTTTTGTTGCTGCGGCCCTTTCTGCCAGGGCAATTGATTGAAGCTATGAAGCTGGCGATAACCGGCGAAAAATCTACCTTTAAAGTCATTGGCGATGATCATTTTCAGGAGGTATCTGGTTCTGCCAGGAAGGTATTGAAGATTCTGCTGGCTGAAGACAACCTCATCAATCAAAGAGTCGCTTTGGTGACTCTTAAAAAACTTGGACATGAGACGGTTCTCGCTGAAAACGGAAAAATAGCTGTTGACCTGTTTGAGCCAGGTAAATTTGACCTGGTGTTAATGGATATCCTGATGCCTGAGATGAACGGCCTTGATGCCGTTAAGAAAATCAGGGAGATTGAATCGGAGAGGCAAAGCGAACCTGTATATATTTGTGCCATCACTGCTAATATTCATAAAGAGGATGAAGACGCATGTTTTGAAGCAGGGATGAACAGTTATATTTCAAAGCCTTTTAAACTGGAAGAACTGAATACTGTACTCAGTAAGGTCTGAGGATCAATTGAACCGGATGGCTTTGATTGGATTGATCCGGGTGATAATCATAGAGGGTATAATCAGTATCAGATAGCAAACCAGGAGTGTTCCCAGATTCAGCAGAAGTATATTCAATCCATCGAGGTGTATGGGCACAACAGCCATATAGTACGACTCTTGTGGAAGTGTAATCAGTCCAAACCTTTGCTGAATAATGGATAATCCGAAGCCGGCAAAGTTCCCAAAGAGCATCCCAAGACCAATGATGAATACCGACTGGTAAATAAAGACCTTGCGTACCGACCGGTTATTCATTCCAAGGGCTTTCAGCACGCCAATGGTACCAGTGCGTTCCAGAATTAAAATCAGCAAAGTAGAGATCATTGTAATTCCGGCCACCAGGATCATCAGGATCAGGATGATCAGTACGTTGATATCCTGGAGGGCAAGCCAATCAAATAGTTGCGGATAAAGTTGTTTGATGGTAGAGGCATCCAGGTTGAATCCAATACTTTGATATACCGCCCTTCCAAGATTGTCGATCTCATCGAAATCGTCTATCAGAATTTCCAACCCTCCGACCTCTCCTGTTTCCCAGTTATTCAGTCTTCGGATGTGATGAATATCGCCGAGCACATACATGTAATCAAACTCTTCCAGCCCGGTTTCATAGATTCCCACTATGTTGAATTTTCGCCCCAGCACGTGATTCCCGGCAATAAAATACATTCTCAGATCATCATTGAGCTTCAGATTAAGCAGATTACAGATTTTTCGGGAGATAATCACTTCATCTGTCCGGCTCGAATCGGTGACCAGGAAATGCCTCCCTTCTTTTATTTTACTTTTGAAGAAAGACCAGTCGAAATCACTTCCAACTCCTTTAAGTACAACTCCCTGGATCTGATCATGAGTTTTGATGATACCTGCTTTGGTCGCAAACACCTGGATATGCCTGATCCCTTTAAGGTTCTTCAGGGAGGGCAGGAACTCCTGGTCTTTCCGGATAGGTTTGGGTTCGAACGACTGATTTTCCTCGAAACTTATTATTTGGATATGTCCTCCGAAACCGATAACCTTGTTCCGGATCTCTGTTTGAAATCCGCTTAGTATAGCAATTGAGAGAAACATAACAAACAAACCCAGCGCTATACTGATGATGGCAATAACAACGATAGGCCTGGAGAAGTTGGCTTTATTGCTGGCGATCATCCGGTTGGCGATAAAGAGCTCGGTATTCAAGGGGAGATGATTTGTTGTTGCAAAAGTAGTAATTTTGTTGAGGCACGGCGTTAACTGGCGAACTGGTGAACTGGTGAACTGGTGAGTTGTTTAATTAAAGATGAAATGAGAGGAACAGGTTTTTTTATTGTTGTATTGCTTTTTCTTACAGTATTTTGTACACATGTTGTTGGGCAGGTGGTTTCTGGTGTTGAAAGAACTGCTGAATATCTTCCTTCACTTAATGGGAAACGTGTGGGGGTGGTTGCCAATAACGCTTCTGTGGTGCAAGGTGTCAATACTATTGATACCCTGATAGCTCTGGGATGTGAGGTAGTAAAGATATTTTCGCCTGAACACGGCTTCAGGCAGCAGGTTGGAGATGGTGTAAAGATTGAAAACAGGTCCGATAGTGTGACCGGATTGGAGATTGTGTCTCTTTACGGGAAGAACCGAAAACCGTCAAAAGAGGACCTTAAAGGGGTTGATCTGGTTGTTTTTGATATCCAGGATGTGGGCGTCAGGTTCTATACATACATCTCCACCCTGACTTATATGATGGAGGCATGTGCAGAGGCAGGGATTCCGGTCCTGGTTCTGGACAGGCCTAACCCAAATGGATTTTATATTGATGGACCGGTGCTGGAACCAGGGTTTTCTTCTTTTGTTGGGCTTCATCCTGTGCCTGTTGTTTATGGGATGACGATTGGCGAATATTCAAGAATGGTTAATGGAGAGGGTTGGATGAAAGATGGCATTCGCTGTGAATTAGAAGTAGTTCCATTGGAGAACTGGACACACATGACGTTTGTTGAAATTCCAGTGGCACCATCTCCAAACCTTCCTACGATAAATGCTATCTATCTCTATCCTTCTCTCTGTTTTTTCGAAGGAACTGATATCAGTATCGGAAGGGGAACCAGTTATCCGTTTGAAGTTTACGGCCATCCGCTGATGAAAGGGTTTTCATTCTCTTTTATACCTGAGAGCATTCCCGGGAAAAGTCTTCACCCTCCCCACGAGAAGGTATTATGCCGGGGACTTGATTTGCGGGATTTTTATACTATGCACCCGGCCATGTATGGGCGGATTAATCTTTCATGGTTGATGATGGCTTTCAAAAACCTGGAAAGCAATCCGGATTTCTTCACTGCTTACTTTGATAAACTTGCTGGAACGGATGCTTTGCGCAAACAAATAATTAACGGAATGAGCGAAACTGAGATCCGTCAATCATGGCAGAACGGTATTGAATCGTTTAAATCAGTGAGACAGAAATACTTGCTTTATAACTGAGGCGGTCTTATTTCCTTCCCGGATAGACCTTTAGTCCCTCCTCCAGGCACTTCATCGCTTTCTTCAGGTGATCAACATTCAGGACATAGCTGATTCTGACCTCATCCTTTCCCCTCCCGGGAGTAGAATAGAAGCCAGTAGCCGGTGCCAGCATCACGGTCTGATTCTCATAATTGAAACTGTCAAGCAGCCACTGGCAGAATTTGTCTGAGTCATCGATAGGTAAACGTGGTGTGGCATAGAAAGCTCCTCCGGGATTCGGACAGAAACAGCCTTCCATCTTATTGATCGACTCCACTACGATATCGCGACGCTGAACATATTCATTCAGAACAGCTTTCATATAGGCATCCGGCGTATCAATAGCTGCTTCACCGGCAATCTGTCCGAGAGTAGGTGGGCTTAATCTTGCCTGGGCGAATTTCATTGCAGTTGCCATAAACTCTTTGTTTCGGGAGATCATTACACCGATTCTGACACCACAGGCGCTGTATCGTTTGGAAACGGAGTCCAGCAGGACCACATTATTCTCTATGCCCTTTAGGTTCATCACTGAGTGGTGCTTCTTTCCATCATAGCAGAATTCCCGGTATACCTCATCCGAGAATAGAAAGATGTCATATTTTTGGATAATCTCTTTTAATGTTTCCAACTCTTCCAGGGAGTAAAGGTATCCGGTAGGGTTGTTTGGGTTGCAGATCATGATCGCTTTCGTTCGGGGCGTTATCGCCTTCTCGAATGAGCTGATCGGTGGGAGTGAAAATCCGTCCTCAATAAATGATTCAATGGGCTTAATCACGACTCCTGCTGCAATGGCGAAACCGTTGTAGTTAGCGTAGAATGGTTCCGGAATGATAATTTCATCACCGGGATCAAGGCAGCTCAACAAGGTAAAAAGGATGGCTTCAGAGCCTCCGGCCGTAACGATCATCTCATCGGTAGAAATCTCAATCTGATTCTGTTTGTAATATTCTGCCAGCTTCTGCCTGTATGAAAGAATCCCGGCAGAATGACTGTACTCTATTACTTTCAAGTCGATGTTACGGATAGCATCCATCACGTTTGGAGGAGTCTCAATATCCGGTTGTCCAATGTTCAGGTGGTAGACTTTAACTCCCCGTCGTTTGGCATCGTCAGCAAACGGGACAAGTTTTCTGATTGGGGAAGCAGGCATGTGCTCTCCCCGTGAAGAAATGGTTGGCATAGGATTAATTCTTAGGCTAGGGCAACCTTATTTATTTATGGGAGTTGCGCCTATGTCGTTCTGTTTTTCAGGAACAGTTTCAACAGGTGCTGCAACCACCTTTCCCTTGATTGACAGAATCACAGTGCTTGTTTGGGCGTTTGAGGAAACCGTTACTGTTTTATTGATTGGTCCGATGGTATTTGTATTGTAAGTCACTTTAATCATATCGCTATTCCCGGGCAGGATCGGTTCTTTGGGCCACGTTGGGACTGTACAACCGCAAGAAGATCTCGGTTTGGAAAGGATTAGCGGTTCTTTTCCGGTGTTAGTGAATTTAAACTCACACGTTCCGTTGCTTCCTCTCACAATGGTCCCATAATCGTGAACTGTCTTTTCAAATGAGATCTCGGCAGCATTTGGGTTAGATGCAGGAGGGTTGTCAGGATTTGCCTTCTGAGCATAGGATAAAACAACAAAGGATAACAGGAAAATGGATGATAAGATTAAGCTGCGCATAGGATAAGTTTTAGGTGTACAAAAGTAACTAAATCGTATTGTTCAACCAATAATTTACATTATTTTAACAGTTTGTTGGGAAATACACACATTCACCTTTCTTTATATTTCGTATATTTGCATGCTGAAATTATCCCCTCTCATCAATGGTATCTGAAACAGCGACCATATGAAGAAACTCGCAGTATTATCATGGACTATCCTTCTTTTAGGGGTTTTCCTGATTTCCTGTTCAAAAAAATCACAACCTGGTTCTGCTACTAAAACCGAAACAAAGGAACAAACCGGAGGATCAACCATGGCATTGCCCCCATGTATTATCTACAAAACCAAAGCGGATTATCTGAAATACGTTCCTGTTTCACTTTCAGAAGACAAGACCAGATTAAAATCATATCCGGATGTCAAAGATCTCAGGAATCAGGGCAAATCCACTTATCCAGAGAGATTATCAGAGGGATTCATGCTGGATAACCGAGGAATTGGTCCCGATGTGGCCTTTCTCAGCATAACGTATGAAGACTATATTTCAAAGACTAAAACCCCGAGTGCGGATGATTTGTTTCAGCAGTTGCTGGATAAAGATCCGCTCCTGGAGATGTATCAGTGCGGGAATCGCTATCAATATGATGACATTACCAGGGAACTGAACGAGATTATTGTTTCGGGGAAACTTTCCGAATGTAAAAAAATTAAATGAGTACAGAAACAATACAATTGCGGGAACTTGACGGAAGTCAGCTCTATTACAGCATTCTGGCCGGGGCACAACGAATCTTCGAACACCAGAAGATACTGAATAAGATCAACGTTTTCCCTGTTGCCGATGCAGATACCGGGACGAATCTTGCCTCCACGATGCGCTCTATAGTGGATGCAAAAATCCCTATTGAGAATCTCAAACAGACTGCAACCGCGATAGCAGATGCAGCGATGAGTGGAGCAAGGGGAAATTCAGGGATCATTTTTGCCCAGTTTCTTTATGGATTCAGCAACGAGCTCAAGGCCGACGGAGTTCTTGACGTTCAGTCTTTTGCTGAGAGTATGAAGAAAGCTGTGGCCTATGCCTATGATGCCATTGCCAATCCGGTGGAAGGAACAATCCTTACAGTAATCAAGGATTGGGCTGATTACCTCTATGCGTTGAAGGATATAATCGATGATTTTATCAAGATATTACTTGAGGCATACAACAAGGCCGTTGAATCGCTTTCTGAAACGACAGGTAAGCTGGAGATTCTGGCAAGAACAAACGTTGTGGATGCAGGAGCAAAAGGTTTTGTCTATTTTTTGGAGGGGATTCTTGATTTTTTTACGCAAGGACAAGGTATTACAACAAAAGCTGAAACTAATGATGATGATCAATCAGTGGAGGTTGCTGATCTTCATGAAAAGATCACCTTCAGGTTTTGTACAGAGGCGATGATTGCCGGTGAGAAATTGGATAAGAAGCTTATTCAGGAGCAATTGGTTAATAGCGGAGACTCTATTGTTGCGGCAGGTTCACCAAAAAAAATGAGAGTACATATTCATTCGGATCACCCCGCTGAAGTCTTTGCCATATTAAGCCGTTTTGGAGATATTACCTACCAAAAGGTTGACGATATGGTGATGCAGCAGGAGGTTATGCATAACCGGAAAGCGGATATTGCTATCCTAACCGATTCAACCTGCGACCTTCCAAAGGAAGTCCTTGACCACCATCAGATTCATATGATGCCATTAAGCGTGCATTTTGGTGATAGTTTTTACCTCGACAGGTTAAGCATGGATGCACCTCAGTTCTACAAAATGCAACAGCAAACTGATGTGCGTCCAACAACTTCTCAACCCACAGTTAAAGATTTCCAAAATAAATTTGAGTATCTCTCTACTCACTACAAATCGACCCTCGGGTTTTTCGTTAGTGACAAACTGAGTGGCACGTATCAAAATGGACTGAAATCGGCCAGGGATATTAGCGACCGTGGCGGAATACCATCGTATATTTACAATTCAAAAGCTCTTACTGCCGGGCTTGGTCTTGTCGTCTTGCGTGTAGCCAGGGCAGTGGAGGAGGGTATGTCACTTGATGAAATACTCCCAAAAGTTGATTCATGGATCTCAAAATCCAATATCCGTGTTACAATTCCAACTCTCAGTTATATTATCAAGTCGGGGAGGATAGGCCATTTTAAAAGTTTTATTGCCCGCGCGCTGGATTTGAAACCTGTCATAGAAATCGATAAGGAAGGGAAAGCGGAGATTGTGGGCAAGTCATTGTCCATCAAAGGCGCACATAAGAAATTGTTTAGCATTATCAAGAAAATATTGAAAGGGGAGGAGATCTGGGAGTATGCCATCACCCATGCCAATAATGATCCTGTTGCTGAATATTATGCTGCTGAAATGGAAAAAATCACAGGGAAGAAACCTATTTTCATGGACCATGTCTCACCAGTACTGGTCGCAAATACTGGTCCGGGAGTTGTGGCTATCTCATTCATGTTGAAATGATACCAGATGCGGGATAATTTTTCTAACTTCGTAATTCTAACTTCGTCCTTCTAATTCTAATATCTAACTTCGTAATTCGTCCTTTTCTTTATGTACTGGCAAATAGCTTTGGTAATTTTCGGATTTATGGTTCTGGCCTTTATTGTTGCTTTGTTAATCAAGGACAATTCCATAATAGATCTTTTCTGGGGACCAGGGTTCATCATAGTTACAGCATTTTCACTCTCGATGGCTCCCGACCTGGACATCAGAAAACTCATTGTTGCTTTCCTGGTTCTGATCTGGGGAATGCGATTGACGGTTTATATCTTCCAGCGAAACAGGAGAAAGGGGGAAGACTTCAGGTATAAACACTGGCGTGATACATGGAAGAATTTTATTCTTAGAAGCTTTTTTCAGATCTTTCTTCTCCAGGGATTATTCATGTATATTATCTCTTACCCCATATGGTATATCAACTACAATTCCGGGGAGGTCCTCTCTACTATTGATACTGTTGGCCTTGTGATATTTGGAATAGGGTTTATGTTTGAAACTATGGGGGACATGCAACTCTCATTCTTTAAGCAGAATCCAAAAAATGAAGGAAAGTTAATCACTACAGGATTGTGGAAATACACACGACATCCAAACTATTTTGGTGAATCCCTTATCTGGTGGGGTCTCTGGTTTTACGCGATCGCTATTCCAGGCGGATGGATGACAATTATCAGTCCTATTGCAATCATGCTGACTCTGCGATTTGTTTCAGGAGTCCCAATGTTGGAGAAAAAGCTGAAGGAGTATCCCGGATGGGAGGAATATTCCCGTAAAACGGCTCCTTTTGTACCATTCATCAAATGGTTGTAAACTTCTTTTGAGTACAGAACATTCCATAGGATCGAACGAACTCAGTGGTGTTAACAGAGCATTCATCATTGGGATCATTCTCAACCTTCTTTTTGTCATCATTGAGTTTGGCGCAGGAATGTACATCAACTCCCTGGCCCTGATCTCCGATGCCGGCCATAACCTGAGTGATGTGGCCAGCCTGGCCCTTGCAATGGTTGCGTTTCGCCTGGCTAAAGTGAAGCCGAACCAGACCTTTACATATGGCCTGCGAAAATCCACTATCCTGATCTCCCTGCTCAATGCTGTTATCCTGCTTATCGTGATTGGAGCCATCACCTGGGAAAGCCTGGCCAGGATGAAAGACCCTCAACCTATCCAGGGAGATTACATGGCGGTTGTTGCGGGGATCGGGATTCTCATCAACACGATTACGGCAATGCTCTTTTTTAAGAACAGGGAGAAGGATCTCAACATCAAGGGCGCGTTTCTCCATTTGGCGGCGGATGCACTTGTATCTCTTGGTGTGGTTGGAGCTGGAATCGTAATTGGATTTACTTCCTGGTATTGGCTTGATACAGCGGTAAGTATGGCAATCGTCATCGTGATCCTTGTCTCAACCTGGGGTTTGCTGCGCGACAGCACGATCCTGGCGCTTGATGGTGTCCCCCGGGGTATCGACCTGAAAAAGGTGAAAGATGCAATTTTGGGATCAAGTGAGATACGGGATGTTCATCATATTCATGTGTGGGCGATGAGCACAACCGAAAACGCACTAACCGCCCATATCGTTGTTGCTAATGACTTCCCCCTCTCCTCGTTTGAACCGTTAAAAACCAGGATTCAACAAGCACTTCAGAATCAAGGCATTCAGCACTCTACTCTGGAGCTTGAGCTGGCAGGAGAACCCTGCGCCACGAATACTTTTTAACATTGTTTCAGCACCCCAGCCAATTTCTCTATCATGGGATCTGATATGTCGAGGTGGGTAACCATTCGGATTGATTGTGGTCCGATGCTAATGGCAAGTATTCCAGCCTCTTTCAAACGGGCAAGAAATAGTTCATCAGGCATCGTTTCCGAGAGGGTAAAAATGATGATGTTGGTTTCGACGGGCATAACTTGTTTAACGAATGGGCATGCTTGCATCATCTCCCCGATCCTGACCGCCCGAACATGGTCGTCAGCGAGCCTGGTAATGTGATGATCGAGGGCGTAGATCCCGGCGGCTGCCAGATAACCGGCCTGCCGCATGGCACCTCCAAAAAGCTTGCGGACCCGACGGGATTGATGGATGAACTCACCAGATCCAAGCAGAAGGGAACCAACCGGAGCACCAAGTCCTTTAGAGAGACAGATCGAGATTGAATCAAACAACGTCCCGGTTTCCCGGGGATCAATGCCAGTAGCAATCATTGCATTGAAAAAGCGGGCTCCATCGAGGTGGAATTTCAGGAATTGCTCCCTGCAAAGTGCACTGATACGTCGCAACTCAGCTGGATCGTAACAACTTCCACCCCCACGGTTGGCGGTGTTTTCTGCCACAACAAGTCTGGAGACCGGATGATGGATATCGTCAGGATTGATATTTATAGCTACCTGGGCGGCAGTGATGCGGCCTCTGTCGCCATGGATCAACCGTACCGAAGCTCCAGAGTTGAATGCGATACCCCCGCCTTCGTATTTATAGACATGTGACCCGGCTTCACAGATAACTTCATCACCAGGACGAGTTAGACCGTTGATGGCGATCTGGTTTGTCATGGTTCCGGATGGACAAAACAGGCTGGCTTCTTTGCCAAAGATATCAGCTACCTTTTCTTCAAGGGAGTTGACTGTAGGATCATCTCCAAATACATCATCGCCTACCCTGGCATGAAGCATTGCATCGAGCATCCCGGGAGTGGGACGGGTGACTGTATCACTCCGTAAATCAACTATCATTTCTCTCATACTATCTTATCAGGCCCATAAAAATACAATATCTTTTTAGTAATTTAGCAGATAAATCTTATTGACTATGATCAACGAACAGCTAATTAAACCCCGCAGCATTGTTGTCGTCGGGGGTTCCAACGACTGGCACAAACCCGGAGGAGCCGTCCTCCAGCACCTTATCGAAACGGGATACCGGGGAGATCTCTATGTGTTGAACCCTAAAGAGGATATTGTCCAGGGAATTCAAAGTTATCGCGACCCGGCATTATTACCTGAGGTAGATCTCGCTATCATTGTCATCCCGGCAAAATTTGTTGTAGACATAGTTGATATTCTAGCTCATCAAAAGAATACCAGGGCGTTCATTGTAATTTCAGCAGGATTCAGTGAAGAGAGTCCGGAGGGTAAGATCCTTGAAGAGAGATTGGTGGGAATTGTCAACAGCGTCGACGGAGCATTAATCGGTCCAAATTGTATTGGTGTTCTCTCACCTTATTATGCGGGAGTATTTACCAGGCCAATCCCTACTCTACATCCACGGGGGTTTGACTTTATTTCAGGTTCGGGTGCCACCGCCTGTTTTATCATGGAAGCAGGAATTCCTATTGGAATGAGGTTCGCACGTGTTTTCTCCGTTGGAAACAGTGCCCAGATCGGAGTGGAGGATATCCTTCAGTACATGGATGAGACCTTTGATCCAAACACCAGTTCGTTTAATAAGCTTCTCTACCTGGAAGCTATCGCCAAACCCGAAGTGTTCTTAAAACATGCCTCCTCTTTGATCCGGAAAGGATGCATGATTGCTGCCATCAAGGCAGGAACCAGCGAAGCGGGGACCCGGGCCGCTTCTTCCCACACCGGGGCCCTGGCAAGTCCGGATGCCGCAGTGGAGGCTTTGTTCCGAAAAGCAGGTATCGTGAGATGCTATGGGAGAAATGATTTGATCAATGTTGCTTCAGTGTTTAAATTTCCCAAATTGAAGGGATCAAATATCGCTATTATTACACATGCCGGTGGCCCTGCAATCATGCTTACAGATGCCTTGTCCGCCAACGGAATGGGAGTCCCGAAACTGGAAGGTCCGGTTGCAAAAGAATTGCTCACACATCTGCACCCGGGCTCTTCGGTGGCTAATCCGATTGATTTTCTTGCTACTGGAAATGCGGACCAGCTTTCCACGATCATTGATTATGCAGAGAACAAATTTGATGAAATAGATGGCATTGTGGTTATTTTCGGGACACCCGGACTAGACAGGGTGTTCAATGAATACAGGATTATTGATGAGAAGATGAAAATCTGCAAGAAACCCATTTTTCCCATCCTACCCTCCATCATGACTGCCGGAGAGGAGATCAAAGACTTTATCAGCTGGGGTCATACCTATTTCCCACAGGAAGTTCTATTCGCAAATGCACTTGCAAGGGTTTTTTATACGCCTCCTCCAACATCAATTGACCCGGAACAGCCCTCCGTTGACACACTGGCAATACGGAACATCATCAATGCGGCTCCGGAAGGTTATATCTCACCGGCTGAGATCCAGGGATTGCTTGACGCTTGCAAGATCCCCCGGGCGGGAGAGGCTGCGGTGAACACCAGGGAGGATGCAATAGCAGCCGCCATAGAACTGGGATATCCTGTTGTGATGAAGGTAGTAGGACCCGTTCATAAATCGGATGTCGGCGGAGTCGTGTTAAATGTCCAGGATGAACATGCCCTGTTGGAGCAGTTTACCCGCATGATGAAAATCGCGGATACAACCGGGATCCTTATTCAGCCTATGTTGTCAGGGACAGAGTTGTTTATTGGAGCGAAATACGAGTCCGGGTACGGACATCTGATCCTCTGCGGATTGGGTGGGATATTTATTGAAGTCCTGAAAGATACCTCTGTCGGGCTAGCACCTCTGGGAGTTGACGAGGCCCTGTATATGATCCGACATTTGAAGGGTTACAAGATCATACAGGGTATCCGTGGAAAAGAGCGGATCAATGAAGATGTATTTGCGGGGATCATGGTAAAACTTTCGGCACTTCTGAAGGTTGCACCCGAGATCATCGAACTCGATTTCAATCCTTTGCTCGGGAATGGAGATTCTATTGTGGTTGTGGATGCACGGATTAGGGTAGAGAAGTAGGGAAGTAGGGAAGTAGGGAAGTAGGGAAGTAGGGA
>CALCGJ010000098.1 GCA_937900965.1 uncultured Bacteroidota bacterium
ATCCCGGAAGCAGAAAAGGTTTTTGGGAATGGGGCACCGAAATTATCGTACAGGTCTACTTCGAGTTTATACTGCAATACGTCGTAGCTGTGCTCCATATACCAGTGTGCGGTATCGGCAGTATTGGCCCGAATCATAGTTGAAAAGCTAAAACTGCCGAAAATCACGAAAACCAGGAGAAAGATTGTTTTTTTCATGTTTCGATTCTATTATTGGAACACAGATTACACTGAAAACACAGATTATCAGTTTTCCACTGCCAACTGATAACTGATAACTGATAACTGAATTCATTTCTACTGAACAATAACCAGTTTCATCGTAATCCTCTCGCCGTTAGCTGTCAGGGTATAGTGATAGACTCCTGCTTTAAGGTCGCTGCAATTTAACGAAACCTGGTGGATTCCGGTAGGTTTCGTCTCATCAACGAGAATCTGAACCTGCTTTCCCATAATATCATAAAGTGCAAGGTTCACGGCCATCGGTTCATCAATCTGATACTTGATCATCGTAGTCTGTTCTGCAGGATTCGGGATGTTCTGGAAAAGGCGAACTTTCGAAGTAGCTGATTGTTGGTTTTGCACTCCAAGAACTGTTGATTGCTCTTTGATTACGATATTGTTGTTGGGATCGAACTGGAAAAAGACCGGCCGGATATCAAATACCCAGTTGAATCCCTGGCCGTTTTCATCGTTCATTACAGTAACGATCGTATCAGTCAAATCCATAAACCGGATTTTGATCTCCATAGGCATCTTGAAGAACTCAGGATTTGGTTGAATCTGTTGAGTATAAAAGTTTACTTTCCAATGGCCGGTGCCAAGATCCTGAAAATTATAGGTGTTTTGATATTTCGGATGGTTGGGTTCGTAGATCCACTGGTTGAAGAACCAGTCGTAATCTTCGCCTGTTACCTCGTTGACTACAGCCATAAAATCAGGAATTACAGCAGAAAAGCATTTCAGCTCTGGCTTGTTGGAGTATGTTTGTAACGATTCAAAGAAAAGAGAGTCCCCCAAAACATAACGAAGCATATGGAGGATAGTAGAGCCCTTGGCATATGTAATCGCATAGTTGAACATGATGTTGGATGGTGGCGTTACTATTGCCCACTCAGGTTCAGAAATTGCCCAACCGGGATTGTTGTTCAGGTAACTGGATGCATTCCCATTTATATCGGCCTTATATGCTGCGTATCCGGCGTAGCTTTCATACCAGAAAGCCTCACCCCATGTGGCAAATCCTTCATTCAGCCAGATGTCAGCCCACGTTGCACAAGTGATCATATCACCAAACCACTGATGTGCAAACTCATGGGCAATGAGGCCTTCACCCCAGCAATTAGGACAAAGCGATGTCAGGCTCTGGTTCTCCATACCTCCCCAGGAGAATTCACTGTTCAGTGTTGCGAAGCCATCCTTCTGGAAGGGATGCTCACAGAAATTCTCAGAAAACCAGTCACACATGGGCAGGATCATCTCTTCAACAGCTGAAGGATCTTCTCCGTCATTATAGTAAAACCTGATAGGAATACTGTCATCGGGATTACTTAATTTGTTCCAGTAAACAATGTCTAGGTTGTAATCTACTTTCCCGGAGAGGACCATGATATAGGTGGCAATATTGTGTTCACTTACCCAATGGTACCAAAGGGTGTCGGCAGAGAGAGTTGAGTCAGCAAGAGCCCCGTTTGAACCAATTTTTACAGTACTTGGAACTTTGACCGTCATGTCCAGTTTGGCTTTGTCGGAGGGTTTATCCCAACAGGGGAACCACTTTCTTGCTCCTTCTGGCTCACAATCGGTGAAGACAAAGCCATTGTTTGCATAAAATGCATTGTCATTCACGTTGTTATGATGGTAATCGATCCCAACATCAACCGTGTCACCAGGGTTATAGGTTTGGTCAAGTTGAATGGTTAGCAGGTTATTTGAATGGGTAAACGAAATCCCTGCCAGGCTCACAGAATTTATCAGCAGTGAGGTAGTGTTTGCATTAAGAACGATGGAGTTGAGTGTTGAATCAACTTTGAAGGTTATAACCTCTGTTGCGTCAAAAGCATGGGAATATGGAGCTGAAAAGCAATCATAAATATCCATGTCGAGGGTATAATTCAGGACATCAAAGCTGTGTAATGATCCCGATTGTAATGATCCCGAAAGATCCGGAAGCACAGGCATCCGTGATTTTTTTTGGGAACAGATCTCGGATCCTTTCATGGTGGCAGTGAGCTGGGAATAACCCATGATGGTTATACCCAATAGCAAGATTGAGAGAATAACAGGTCGTTTCATAGTGTTGGGAGGGTTTTGAATGTTAGCTTTGCAAAGATACGAAAACCGTTAATATTGGGCTCCCGGATCTATTGCTGCTATCGGCAGGATAAGATCATGCAGGTCAAGCATGGAGTTTATGAGCGAGACATGGCTGAATTGGGGGAGATCCGACGGTTTAATCCGTTCCGTGATAATAGAGCCTTGATCCAGCAGACGCTGCCGGCAGGTGCCGTGTAATAGTGGTTCATCAGGCGTAACCCACGTAGTTCCGGATAGAAACACAAGGTTGCTGTAAGATGTATCAGTGATGCTTCCGTTTTTTACCATGATGATCTCATCGAAACCGATTTGATCCCTGACCAACCTCTCAATAGCTGATCTGTCAGCGAACTTCAACGAATATTCAATGGATTCAGCATTCACGAGAACGAGAGATTTGATTGGTTTTCTCGTATACGTCATGAACGTTACCTGCTTGAAGGATTCACTATAAATAATCCGGCATTTAAATATACCCGATACAAAATCGTTGGGGATAGGTATATCCAGCAGGTTCAATTGCTGAAACGTATGAAACAGTCTGGTCCTGCTTCGGTCCATCCTGGCCTGATGGTATTCCGGATAGCAGAAATTACCATCCTCCAAACGTATTGTTTCAAGTAAAAGGCACATATACTTTATCAATCATCTCCCGATACTCTTCATCAGGATTACTTTGCGAGGTAATTCCTCCTCCACTTTTAAATACGTTCCCTTCGGGAGTCTCTTCAATGAACCGGATCATTACTCCTGAGTCAAGGGTTGACCCGTCAAAATATCCCATAATGCC
>CALCGJ010000099.1 GCA_937900965.1 uncultured Bacteroidota bacterium
GCAAGGTACTTTTTCATCGCGTCCGGAAGCCTCTTTTTGGTCTCTTCGGCATCCCAGATGCTGTTAAGAAGGAAGGTCCCTCCCTCTTTTAACCCTTTGAGGACATCGTATTTATCCAGGTATGCCGGAACGTGACAAGCTACAAAGTCGGGCGTATTCACCAGGTAAGTGGAACGAATCGGTTTATCACCGAAACGCAGGTGGGATACCGTTACACCTCCGGATTTCTTGGAGTCGTAGGCAAAATAAGCCTGGGAATATTTGTCGGTATTGTCGCCGATAATCTTGATGCTGTTCTTGTTAGCTCCCACAGTTCCGTCGGAACCAATGCCCCAGAACTTAGCCGAATAGGTATCTTTCGACTCAATGCTCACCTCAGGAAGCAGTGGAAGGGAGTGGAATGTAACGTCATCAACAATCCCGATTGTGAAGTGGTTTTTCGGCTCTTTAAGCGCCAGGTTCTTAAATACTGAGATGATCTGCGAAGGCGTAGTATCTTTGGAACTCAGTCCAAATCGCCCGCCTACGATCAGCGGACGTACTTCACGGTCGTAGAAGAGGTCACGTATATCCAGGAAGAGAGGCTCTCCACCTGCGCCGGGCTCTTTGGCACGGTCGAGGACTGCAATCCGTTTCACACTTTTTGGGAAGATGTTGAAGAAATATTTGGCTGAGAACGGGCGGTAAAGGTGAACTGAGATCAACCCAACTTTCTCTTCGTTCGCATTCAGATGATCCACAGTCTCCTTGATGGTCTCCGTAACCGATCCCATGGCAATCACGATGTTTTCCGCATCCGGTGCACCATAATAGAGAAAAGGATGGTACTCCCGTCCGGTCAGTTTGGTGATCTCCTTCATATAGGTATCAACGATGTCGGGTATCGGCTCATAGAAGCGGTTGATAGCCTCTTTCGCCTGGAAGAAGATATCGGGGTTCTGGGCAGTACCACGTGTCACAGGATGTTCTGGATTGAGAGCCCGGTCACGAAACTCCTGTAACGCTTTGTAATCGATTAGGTTGGCCATATCTTCATTTCTGAAGGCCTCGATTTTCTGGACCTCGTGCGAGGAGCGGAAACCGTCGAAAAAGTGCAGGAAAGGGATCCTTGATTTTATGGCGCACAGGTGAGCGACACCGGCGAGGTCCATGATCTCCTGGATGCTTCCGCTGGCAAGAAGGGCAAAGCCCGTCTGACGGGTAGCATACACATCGGAGTGGTCTCCGAAAATAGAAAGAGCGTGAGCAGCAACAGACCGGGCACTTACATGAAATACACCGGGTAACAACTCACCGGCAATCTTGTACATATTGGGGATCATCAGCAGCAATCCCTGGGAGGCGGTAAAAGTAGTAGTGAGAGTACCAGCTTGTAACGAACCGTGAACAGCACCGGCAGCACCGGCTTCTGACTGCATCTCTGCTACTCTTACTTCATCCCCGAAAATATTTTTCCGGCCAAAAGCAGCCCATTCATCAACGTTTTCAGCCATGTTAGAAGAGGGAGTGATCGGGTAGATGGCTGCCACCTCGCTGAACATATAAGCCATATGCGAAGCAGCCTCGTTCCCATCACAGGTCAAATAGTTTTTTGATTTCATGTGTAAATAATTTGATTTTAATTGTCACATGGAATATCCATTGGTATCATTCACAGGTGATGTGAACGGCGTTTATATGGATAATACATGAGATACAATATATTGGATTATAGATACTTATAGCATCTTCTGTGAATCTTTTAACGAATGCAAAGGTAAAGTTTCTTTTTAAAAAAAGCTAATTTTTTAGGACCCAACTTCAGATGCCGGATGCCGGTATCCGGCATCCGGTATCAGGCATCCGGTATCAGGCATCCGAAAGCGCATACACCCGCTCCTTAACCCACTCAGCCCACTGTCTGTCAGTCCGGGTTTTGTCAAAGGTAATGTAGGGAATAGGATCTCCGAATGTAATATAAATGGGCTTGTCTCTCTGTTTTTCCATCTCGTCAACAAGGTAAAGCATTTCCAGGTTGGCTTTGATACCCAACCGCTTTCGCCAGTTAGAAAGGTTGTAAAAGAAGTTTGAATTTTGTCCTGAGATATGAACCGGTACGACATCCCTGTGGTACCTTTTTGCTTTTGTGATAAATGTCTTTTTCCAATCAAGATCCCTGATCACGTTTCCCTTCTGTTTTCGGGAAACCAGTCCGGCCGGGTAGTAGAGGATGACCTTTTCAGAAGCAAACGTTTCATCAATGATCCGGACATTATCTGTGTTTTTTCCATGTTTGTTGATCGGAATAAACAGGGGTTTTAATCCTGGTACATTCATCAGGATATCGTTTACAGGAAAAACCAGATCCTGCCGTATCCTCCCCACCACCTGTAACAGTGCCATCCCGTCGAGACCGCCCAGGGGATGATTCGACACGATGATATATCGTCCGGATGCCAGATGCCGGATGCCGGATGATGAATCGCTCTTTTTATCTGGTATCTGGTATCCGGTATCCGCAACTTCAATATTCGCCCCAAACTCCTCCAGAATGGCATCCACAAACTCCAGTCCCACTTTGTCCCTGTTGCGGAAGATATAACCGTTAATGGCATCCTGGTGAAGGATACGTTTCAGGTAGCTGATCACAAATCCCGGGATCACTTTCAAAAGCGTAGGATTTTTTGAAGCAATCACACGTTCAATGTCGATCAGATTTTCAGGTATCTCGTTGCTGTTCTGCATGGGTGGGCAAAGATACGAACCTTTGTTTTGAGAATTCAGAAAAGAGTCGTACTTTTGCACTCCTTTTACAGTATACCAATTACATCGAAACACATTTGACCGAGATGGCGAATCACAAAAGTGCAGAAAAGAGAATCCGTTCCAACAAAACGAAACGCGACCAAAACAGGTATAACGGAAAAACTGTCCGGAATGCCGTGAAAACGATCCGTGCTACAGAGAACATGGAAGAGGCTTCCAAAGCTCTTCCGGAAGTTATTTCCAAAATCGATATTCTCGCTAAGAAAGGTGGGATTCACAAGAATAAAGCGGCCAACCTTAAGTCGAAACTGATGAAGAAGATTAAGGTGGTAGCTGATGGAGGCCAAACGGCCTGATAGA
>CALCGJ010000100.1 GCA_937900965.1 uncultured Bacteroidota bacterium
TTTGCCTCTGAAACAAAAAATCAGGTATATCCGGTACCTTCCTTTGCTGTTTTTCCTGAACAGGATACGAAAAGAGACCAACTATTCCTTTGCACGGAAACTAAAAAGCCCATTTCTGAAAGAAGCATTTGAGTTACTTTTCGATGGAGAAGAGCTTCCGCTGATGATCATAACAATGCCTCTTGCGTATGGCGACCTTCGATCGGCGGGTTATCCCGTTGGCGGGGCGAGTGTATTCGTCAGTAAATTGATGGAAAGATATGTAGCACTCGGAGGCCAGATTCAGTATCAATCGTCTGTTAGAAAAATTCTGGTAACGGATAATCGTGCCTATGGCATCCAGCTTGAAAATGGAGATAAGATACAATCCGATCTTGTACATTCTGCTGCCGACTGGCATTTTACTCTTTTTGATGCCCTGGATGGAAAGTATGTCAATAAAACTATCCGGGAATTAGAAACCCGGAAAAGACTCAAGGTATATTACTCCCTTGTAATAGTCTCTTTGGGGATCCGAAGAGGGTTCGAAGGAGAACCTCATTTCCTGAGGTTTCCGGTTGACCAGGAGCTGGTTTCACCCGACAGCACAAGGTACTCCAGGCTTGAAGCCCATATTTATAACTATGATCCGACGTTGGCGCCAGAGGGCAAAACCGTCGTTTCAATTAGTTTTTATACGATGAATGCTGATTACTGGATCACTCTAAGGGAGACGAACAAATCAACATACAATAAGATGAAAGAGGAATTTGCCGGGAAAGTGATTGACCTCATGGAGAAGAAATTCGGAAGGATTAAGGAATTCATAGAGGAGGTGGATGTGGCCACACCAGCTACTTTGTTTCGTTACACTAACAACTGGAAAGGATCGGCTCAAGGTTGGCTTCCCGGAAAAAACCTGATCGCGCGGTCACTTATTAAACCAACTTTGCCAGGGCTTAAAAATTTTTATTACTCGGGCCACTGGTCTATTGCCGGTGGGGGATTACCTGTGGCTTTGAAATCGGCAAGAGATGTGGTACAAATCATTTGCCGGGACCGGGGGCAACGATTTGAGATGGATCAATAAACTACTTCTGAGGAGGTAATATTTTAAAGGAATTTGTTTTTTCCTTGAATTCCTTAAGCAATGTGGCCATTGTCTCTTTTACAGATATGATTGTGGTTGCTTTGAATGCATTTGTTCCCGCGAATGCGTAGCCTCCATTGAAATTACCTTTTACTGCATTGATCAATGCGATGATGATACAATAAGGGCTGGATGACACCTCGCAGGTTCGGATACATTTGAATGGGCAGGTGATCGGTTGCTTTGTTCCCTGTTTTACCTTATCGAGGAATTCATTGAAGATGGCCCGGCCGGGCATACCAACAGGACTTTTAATAATCCCGATATCTTCCTGTTTTGCCCCGATGTAAGCTTGTTTGAAGCTATCTGAAGCATCACATTCATTGGTGGTGACGAAAATCGTTCCCATTTGAACACCGGCTGCTCCCAGTTTCATGATATTATACATGTCCTCCCCGGTATAGATCCCCCCGGCTGCGATAACCGGAATCTTTCTGCCATATTTTTTTTCAAATGGCTTCAATTCAGCGATTACTTCCGGGATAAGATTCTCAAGCGAATATTTTTCATCTTCGATTTGCTCGGGCTTGAAACCCAGATGGCCGCCGGCTTTTGGCCCCTCTACAACTACGGCATCCGGCAGATAATCATATTTGCTAACCCATTTTTCACAAATCAATCTTGCCGCACGTGCTGAAGAGACAATCGGTACCAATTTGGTCGTACTGTCTTTTGTAAGGTATGACGGGAGTTCAAGGGGCATTCCTGCCCCGGCGAAAATGACATCGATTTTTTCCGCAATGGAGGCTTTCACCATATCAACAAAATTTGACATGGCTACCATGATATTTACTCCGACAATCCCTTTTGTTTTCTCCCTGGCCAGCCGGATTTCTTCCTTCAGTCCATAAATACTTGCCTCGAGAAAATCGGAAGAGAACTTCTTATAGAGTAGTCCCAGTCCGGCACTTGAAATAACGCCAACACCGCCTTCATTGGCTACTGCTGAAGCAAGTCCGGAAAGTGAAACACCTACACCCATTCCACCTTGAACAATTGGAACACGGATCTTAAAATTACCTATGGAGAGCTTTTTCAGGGAGAATCTTTTTGCAAAGATACGAAACTTATATGTCCGACTTACATAAATAAATAAGTCTGACTAAGGAATATTGGAGCCATTAACATCACCCGTGCAAAGTCCCTTCAATAAAATATTGATATGCGTTGAAACGGTAATTGTAGTATCTGTGAATTTCCAGTCGCCAATAGGGTAAGAGGTGGTCATTCCAACTGTCCTGCGTTTAATATGCTCAGCATCCAATCCGGTGATAGATCCATTCCCGGTCACATCCGCCACAGTATCTTTCAGAAAAGCGAGGGGCCACAGTCCCACCACATTCATTGAAACATTTAATGCATCGGTAGCGTTGTTGCCTCCCCAGGGGGCATCGTATGTTGCATCCAACCGGTAATTTCCGGCCGCCAGGTTGATGAAGGAGAAAAATCCCTCTTCTCCGGAACCACCCGGAGCTGTAAGGGTGGTGGCAATCGTATCGCCGGTTGCAGGATTTTTTAACCTGACCCTGACCCCGTTAAGCGGAGTTTTCGGTGCATTGTCATATTTTACCTGTCCCGAAACTTTAAAACCTGTGAGAGGTTGTGCGTTACCGCTTCCGGGTAGACTTATACAACCACTCACGGTTTGTGTTACCGTGTAGGTGCCTGCAGTTGTAACGGTAATGGAGCCTGTCGTTTCACCGGTACTCCATAGCAGGTTCCCGGTATATCCGCTGGCAGTCAGGATGGAATATCCAATGCTGTCAGCGACCGTTACAGACGGAGGTGGTGGCACAATGATTGGTGTAGCTGTTCCAGAGCCAGCCGGACTTGTACAGCCACCCAGGAATTGAGTAACGGTATACGGACCTGCTGCATTCACAACGATGGAGGCGGTAGTGGCTCCGGTACTCCAGGCAAACGTTGCTCCTGTTGTTCCGCTGGCTGTAAGTACGGAAGTGCCGCAGCCATCAACTACCGTTACAGTTGGCGGGGCAGGCACGAGGTTAGGATTTATGGTGTCATTGAAATAACTTACCGGGATGTTGACAGTTGCGTTGGTGGTAATGATGCACCCTGGATAGAAGGTCAAGGGAGTGGCTGTGGTACCTGTATAGGTGAAATTCAGGATAAACTGGTTATCCGGGTAATTGATGGAAGCACCAAATGGATTTGACCACAAAATGTCAATGATGCCTGCAGTGGCATTGACAGTTGGGCCGGCCAGGTTACCGGTTCCGGCAACACCTGAGAAGGTAAGTTTTGTCGGATCATACTGGATTTTCTGTGTGATCGCTCCTACATCGCTTCCAAATCCTTCATACTTTATGGGAACAGAAACCGGATCACCTGTAACCGCACAGGGCGCAAGCAAGGTAGCTTTGGTAGAATTTGACAGATCAGGTGAGACTGAACCGTTGGTATAAGCTACAGTTAGCGTTACAAATCCAGGCATTTGAGAAATTTCACAATTTGGAATATCAAAATTGAGTGGGCTTGTTCCCGGACCGTTATAGGTAAATAACAGGTTCATCAATGGACCATTGTCGATTGTTAAATATGGAGGCAAAGTAGCAACCCAAACAATACGCAATGTATTTCCAAATCTGTTTACAATAGTACCAGGAGGTGCTCCTGTTACTCCATTAAAAGGAAAAGTCAGGACAGTCGTGTCAAAGTCGATAAACATCTGAATCGATCCTATGTTGGTAAAGTCTGTTACTGTGATTGGTATCGATATATTTTCATCCGGATTGGCTGTTACATCCGGGAGAGATGCAGTTTGGCAGAAAGTAGGGGATCCGAAAAATAAAAGAAAGATCACGAAAAGGGGCATTCGATGTTTCATGGGAGGTGGTTCGGTTTCAGGTTGGTTTTTCAGGCTGCAAGATAAATAATTTTTCCAGTTTAATTTATACCTTTACCGGGGAAACTCTTACTGACAACTTACAGGTACCATTTCGAATTTGACATTTCCTGACACAACCATGCCAGATCATCATAAAAAAAAACGTTTTCTGAACTTCCCTAAATATCCCGGCGGAAGTAAGTCTTTCAGGGAATTTATTGAAGAAAACCTGCGTTATCCTGAGGCTGCAATGGAATCAAAAATAGAAGGATCTGTACTTGTTGAATACGATATCCACGACAATGGTGCTGTAGGTAACCCTCGTGTATTGAATGGACTTGGCTATGGTTGTGATGAAGAGGCCATCAGGGTTGTGAAACTTCTCCAATTCGAAAAAGTGAAGAACAGGGGTGTACGTATTAAATTGACAACGAAAACCAAAATCAATTTCAGGTTTCCAAAAACAAACATCAACTACACTGTTTCATATACCCGGAAGCCTGATAAGCCCAATGTTGATCAGGATCAAAAAAAGATCGATCCTGACAGATATGAGTACACTATTAAGTTTTAAGATATTCTGAAATCGGCCTATCATCTCTTTGTCGTCAATCGAGCTTAAGGAGAATACTTACCCTGAGATACAGTAGACCTTCGATGCTTCATCCCGTGAGGCGATAGTGATTTGTGTCCCGTTGGCATGTGGAGCAAATAGTTCAGAGACTATCTCAGGGCGGTTGTTGTTTGCTGAAAGGTGAGAGAGGATCAGGAGTTTGAGGAAGGGTGAACGGTACCAGATAAACATTTCCAGTGCCTGGGTGTTGGAGAGGTGCCCCCGGCCTCCGCGAATGCGCCGTTTCAGGTGGATGGGATAGTTCCCCTCCCGGAGCATGGTTTCATCGTAATTGGCTTCGAGGAAAACGGCATGACACTGGCTGAACCGTTCAACTACATGATCACAGGTAATCCCGATATCGGTAAAGACACCCACAGTGGTTCCATTGCAGGAAACAGAGAAGCTGTGCGGATCGATGCCGTCGTGTTGTTTGGGAATGGGATGCACCGTGAGTTCACCGAGTTGTACCTGTTCATGTGCCGAAAA
>CALCGJ010000101.1 GCA_937900965.1 uncultured Bacteroidota bacterium
CTATATGGAAGAGAGGTGGCAAATACCATATTTGGCCGCACTGACCAATCATTGTAATCCCCATCGACATAGTCGGCCAGGTATCCTTTCTCTTCATTCCAGAAAGTCTGAAGAAAGGCCTCCGGAATCATTTCAGCAATCTCAGCCCACCTGGCAATAAATTTCTTATCGCCTGCGATCTCTGCCAACTCAATACTGAACCTGATCGCATTGTACCACAACGCATTGACCTCGACGACCAATCCAATCCTGGGTGTTACAGGCTTCCCGAAAACGATTGCATCCATCCAGGTGAGTGCTTTTCCAGGGACTCCTGCGTAAATCAATCCGTTGGACTCCATATGGATGTTGAAGGCAGTTCCTTCACGAAATCCATCCAGTATTTTCTTCATGCTTCGGCCATAGTCTTTCCACACTTCCTTGTATTTACCGGTATATAAAGCATACTGCTGAAGTGTCCAGAAAAACCATAACGGTGTATCCACACTATTATATTCTGATGTTTTGCCCTGTCCGTTATTTGGAAAGAGTGGTCCGTTGAGATCTTTCAACATCGTGTCAATCACAGCTTTGCATGTTTTTCTATCCCCGTTGGTCAGTGTAAGACCGGGTAATGCTACAAATGTGTCGCGTCCCCGCCTTTCAAACCAGGGGAAACCTGCAATTACATTGGTTTTTGATCCGCGTTTTACAATAAACTGCTGCGCCGCATTTATAAGGCAGGTCTCATAGCTTTCTCTGGGGATCCGGTGCTTGAGTTCTGTACTGAAAAGTCTTTTAATACGTGTCGGGAGAATTTCTGTAATACCCGCAGAAACACAGACAGACTCTCCCGGTTTGATATCAAATTCAAAAAAACCGGGGACTAAAAGATCTTCAAGATATTCATATCCCCGATCCATCTCCTCCTGGTATTCGATGTTATAATACCAATCAGGAGCATGGGTATATTCGTTTTGTTTGGATATCTGCATGAAGAGGTCCGTATATCCGTGATATAGCTTCATTCGGATCCCATGATCCACTTTTTCATATTTCTTATCGGCAAAAATATTCTCCTTACTGAGGTGGTGGACGTTTCTAAAAGCCAGGAAAGGACGCAGCCTGATCCGGGTAGGTGAATTTGCCTCTTCAAGGGTATAACGAAAGATAATCCGGTCTTCCCGGGAAATGAACAACATCTCTTTTGAAAGGATTACCCCTCCAACCCGATAGAGTAGTCGGGGAACCTCCATCGCAGTAAAATCGCGGATATATTTATGACCTTTGGGATTGTATGTTCCTCCTTTATACTTATGAATACCCAGATTGAACTCGGCATCCTTCTGTATGACAGTCTCGTCAAGAGAAGATAGCAAAACATGCTTTTCATGATCAATCCCGGGTTGTGGAGTGACCAGCATCCCATGATATTTACGGGTATTGCAGTTAATGATCGTCGAACTGGCGTAAGATCCGCCACGGTTCGACCTGATCATCTCCCTGCGAAGAGAGTATTCCAGGTTGACCAGCTGGTTTTTATCGAAATTGATATAACTCATAGATATAGTATTATCAATTTATTCAAATATACATTAAAATAAAGGAAATGCAAATTTACAATATTAGGAGCATTTTTCGGTTTTATTATTGTCATTGAATATAAGTACTTTTGCGGCATGGATCTGATCCGGAAACATCTACTCTTCATTCTCCTTGCAGTATCTGTCTCGATTCTATTCTCCTGTAAGAAAAGAGATAATATCGATACGGATCCCTCCCTGAGAATTTCTTTTTCCACTGATACAGTCTTTTTCGACACCGTTTTTTCAACCATCGGGTCTATCACCCAAAGACTTGTGGTATACAACAACAATGACAGTAAACTGAGTATTGCCCGGATACAACTGGCTGGTGGAACAGCATCCAGCTACCGGATCAATATTGACGGGGATCCCTCTCTCACTGTCAGCAATGTAGAAATACCTGGTCAGGACAGCATATTCATATTTATCCGTGTTACTATCGATCCCAACAATCAGAATACCCCTTTCGTTGTTGCTGATTCGATCCTTTTTTCTGTAAATGGAAACCTTCAGGATGTCGACCTGGTGGCCTGGGGCCAGAACGCAAGGTTTTTCAAGCAGGCGAACCTTCAGGGGAACATTGTATGGGACAGCCTCCTTCCCTATGTCATTTATGGATCTATTCGAATCGACACCTCCTCATCCCTGCTGATCATGCCAGGGAGTAAACTCTATTTTCATAAAAGCGCTTACCTGGCAGTCTCATATAACGCCACACTGAACGTATATGGAAACCTGGAACATCCTGTCCGTTTTCAAGGTGACAGGCTGGATCCCTTTTATAAAGATCTTCCGGGGCAATGGTTAGGGATTCTGATGGAGAGTGGATCGAAAGAGCATGTGATCAACTACGGTATCATCAAGAATGGGGTGTTTGGAATCCTTATCGATGAAAATCGCAACCAACCTGGCCCGATGTTGATGCTGAACAACACGGTTATAAAGAATACCACGGCCGATGGAATCTTCGCCTACGCATCCTCAATAACCTCGACAAACTGTGTATTGTCTAATTGCGGTGGATCAGCCATATGGATTGAAAACGGCGGCTCCTATGATTTCCGACAACTTACGATTGGAAATTACTGGGGAAGTTCTGTCAGGCTATCCCCTTCACTATATATCAAAAATCACTCGTTTGATACAATAGGACAATCACCCGGACCATTGACAAATACCTTCTTTGGAAATACAATTGTGTATGGCTCTGATCCCAATGAAATTGTCTTTGATCAGATGGATGGAGTGCCGTTTGAAATTGTCTTTGACCATTGCCTGCTACGAACGCAGCTACAAATAACTGATCCTCAGCGTTTCATTAGTTGTTTTGCGAATGAAGATCCCCTTTTCGCAGATCCTGCACAATTTGATCTCAGAATTGACTCCCTCTCCCCTGCTATCGGGAAAGGGATACAGATGGGCGTACCTTTTGATATTGAAGGTGTGGACAGGGGAACCACTCCCGACCTGGGAGCTTACCAATGGGTTCAAGTGAGGTAGGTTGTTTTATTATTTTTTCAGCGCTTTCAACAACGTTGCACCGATGTCGGCTGGAGAGTCAGCCACAAAAACTCCACATTCATTTAAGATCTCCTTTTTGGCCTGAGCGGTATCAGCTTTTCCACCAACAATTGCTCCTGCGTGTCCCATGGTTCGGCCTTTTGGAGCAGTGGCGCCTGCGATGAAGCTGACAACAGGTTTTGTGCTATGCTCTTTGATCCAGTAAGCGGCATCTGTCTCCATATTCCCCCCGATCTCCCCGATCATCACAATTGCTTCAGTTTCCGGATCTTCCATGAATAATTTCACTGCATCGCAGATTGTTGTTCCCGGGATCGGGTCCCCCCCGATACCAATCACCGTTGACTGTCCCAGTCCGGCTTTGGTCACCTGGTCTACAGCTTCATATGCAAGAGTTCCACTTCTGGAGACAACCCCGATGGTTCCGGGTTTATGAATAAATCCAGGCATGATACCAATTTTGGTATCAGGTGGAGTAATAATTCCCGGGCAATTTGGGCCAATCAGATGGATGCCCTTTTTGGTTATGAAGTCCTTCACCTGAATCATATCGTTTACCGGGATGCCTTCGGTGATACACACAATAACTTTTATCCCTGCTTCTGCAGCTTCAGCGATAGCATCAGCAGCAAATGGTGGCGGGACAAAAATAACCGAAACATCTGCACCTGTTGCTTTTACAGCATCAGCAACAGTGTTGAAGACCGGCCTGTCGAGATGCATTAATCCTCCTTT
>CALCGJ010000102.1 GCA_937900965.1 uncultured Bacteroidota bacterium
TTGCGAAGAAGACTGCCCACTGCCCACTGCCAACTGGTTTCTAGCAGTGTTTCAATTGATGGATTGTTTCGATTGGGTTGGAGGAGCTGAAAACTGTATTGCCTGCGACAAGGATGTCAACACCTGCATCAACAAGCGACCGGGCATTGTCAAGTGTGACCCCGCCATCTACTTCTATCAGGGTATCAGCGCCATGAGCCAGAATCAGCGTTTTCAACTCCCTGCTTTTTCTGTATGTTTGTTCAATGAACGTTTGTCCCCCGAATCCAGGGTTAACAGACATCAGCAACACCAGGTCAACCTCTTTGATGATCTCCTGAAGGAGTAGAACAGGCGTATGTGGGTTGAGAGAAACTCCCGCTCTGGCGCCAGTTTGTTTGATTGCCTGGATTGTCCTGTGCAAATGGGTACAAGCTTCGTAATGAACGGTAATAATTGATGCCCCTGATTCTCTGAAACGATCAAGGTACCTGTCGGGGTCCACAATCATCAGATGAACGTCCATGGGTTTTTCGGCAACCTGTTTAACCCTGTTCAGGATGGGGAATCCAAACGAAATATTTGGGACAAAAAGACCGTCCATGATATCCAGATGCAGCCAGTCAGCTTCACTCTGGTTTACCATAGTAATCTCTTCCTCAAGTTTGAGGAAGTTGGCTGATAACAGAGAAGGCGCTATGAAATGAGACATTTCGAACTACGATTTACGATTAACGAATTACGATTTAATTTTCGATATACAAATTATGAATTTTACTCACAATCTCACCAACTCGCCAGTTCGCCAGTTCGCCAGTTCTTATCCCAGATAGGTCTTCAGGATCTTACTTCTGCTTGTATGTTTCAACCGCCGGATGGCTTTCTCTTTGATTTGGCGGACACGTTCACGAGTAAGGTCAAATTTTTCGCCGATCTCTTCCAACGTCATTGGATGACTTCCGTTCAATCCGAAATAGAGTCTGATCACATCGGCTTCACGCTGGGTGAGAGTGGAAACTGCCCGTTCTATCTCCCGCTTTAACGATTCATAAAGCAATCCGTTCTCAGGAGTCGAGTTATCTTCCCCGCGCAGGACATCATACATGGTATTGTCTTCATCCTGAACGAGAGGGGCGTCCATAGAGACATGACGTCCGGCATTCTTCATCGACTCTTTAACTTCGTTCTCGGAGATCTCCAGGAGTTTGGCAATCTCTTCAATATTGGGTTCCCGCTCATACAATTGTTCGAGCTGGGCATAGGCTTTATTGATTTTGTTAATCGATCCGATTTTATTCAGTGGCAGTCGAACGATCCGCGATTGCTCAGCCAAAGCCTGGAGAATCGATTGACGAATCCACCAAACGGCATAGGAGATGAACTTGAAGCCTCTTGTTTCATCAAAACGCTGAGCTGCTTTGATGAGGCCAAGGTTCCCTTCATTGATGAGATCGGGAAGGCTAAGGCCCTGGTTTTGATATTGTTTTGAGACAGATACCACGAAACGAAGGTTGGCTTTGGTGAGTTTCTCCAGAGCGGTATGGTCTCCCTGTTTGATCCGCTGTGCCAGAGTCACCTCTTCGTCTGCAGTGATCAGCTCAACCTTGCCAATCTCCTGCAAGTATTTGTCCAGAGATGCAGTCTCACGGTTAGTAACCTGTTTAATGATTTTTAGTTGTCTCATCCAGATCTCTTTTATTTCAACACTTTAAAAGGAGGTAACGTTCTCCTTATACGCGAACCAGGCGCTTCGGGTTTCAACGATGTTTAGAATTATTTAGGGCGTTGGTCCTGATTGTTCTCTGGTTTTTCAAGAAGTACCTTCCTGGAAAGTTTCAGTTTACCGGTCTTTGGATCGACATCAATCAGCTTGACTTCAATTTCTTGTCCCACTTTCAGTGCATCTTCTACCTTGTCTAAACGTCTCCATTCGATCTCTGATATATGCAACAGTCCATCCTGTCCGGGCAGGATCTCGATGAAAGCACCGAAGGTGGTGATGTTCTTCACTTTTCCTGTGTAAATCTCGCCTACTTCAGGGACAGCACATATACTTTTAATCCTGGCAAGAACAGCATCTTTGGCTGCTACGTCGCTGGCAACGATATCGATAACACCAAATTCTCCAACCTCTTCGATTACAATCGTAGTCCCGGTCTCCCGCTGCATTTGCTGGATCACTTTTCCTCCGGGTCCGATGACAGCCCCTATGAATTCTTTTGGAATTTTAATCTGGGTAATTCTCGGTACAAATGGCTTAAAATCGGCTCTGGGTTCTGTTATTGTCTTCATCATCTCGCCCATGATATGTAATCTTCCGGCTTTGGCTTGCTCAAGTGCCTCTTCCAGAATTTCATACGGCATTCCGTCTACTTTGATATCCATCTGGCAAGCAGTGATTCCATCGCGGGTACCACAAACTTTGAAGTCCATATCGCCAAGGTGATCTTCATCTCCAAGGATGTCGGAGAGCACTGCGTAGCGTTTGCTGTTACCATCTGAAATTAATCCCATTGCAATACCTGAAACCGGTTTCTTGATCTTAACACCGGCGTCCATCAGGGCCAGGGTTCCGGCACACACAGTTGCCATGGAAGAGGAGCCGTTTGACTCCAGGATGTCTGATACAATACGTGTTGTGTAGTGGTTGTCTTCCGGATTAGGAAGAATAAATTTCAGGGCTCTCAAAGCCAGGTTCCCGTGTCCAACTTCCCTGCGGCTTGTACCCCGAAGGAATTTTGCTTCACCGGTTGAGAACGGAGGGAAATTATAATGCAGAAGAAAATTTGTTCTCTCTTCAATTATAGCTCCGTCGATGATTTGTTCATCCATTTTTGTTCCGAGTGTTACAGTAGTAAGGGACTGGGTTTCGCCGCGTGTGAAGATGGCAGAGCCATGAGCTGCGGGCAGGTAGTCAACTTCTGACCAGATGGGGCGGATTTCATCCAATTTCCTTCCGTCAATCCTGATCTTAGAATCCAGAGTTGCATTCCGGATTGCCTCGCGTTCAACACTATGGTAGTACCGGGAGATCATCATTTTTTTCTCCTCTCTCTCCTCATCACTCAGGGTTGCAACGAACTCTTCCTTGATGACATCCAGGATTCTCTTTCTCTCCTTTTTATCGGCGATCCCTTTGACAGCCATGTCGTAGATCTTCTGATAGGTGGCATCGTGGACAGTTTGTTTGAATTCAGAATCATTTGTTTCGTGGTTGTACTCCCGCTTAACTTTGGATTTCTCAACCATCCCGGCGAATTCGATCTGTGCCTGGCATTGAGTTTTGATGGCATCGTGTGCAAACTTAATGGCATCCACCATATCTTTCTCACTTATTTCTTTCATCTCGCCTTCAACCATCATGATGTTATCCATAGAAGCGGCAATCATGAGGTCCATATCAGAATCAACCAGGGCAGAAGCCTCCGGATTGACGATAAACTTTCCATCAACGCGACCTACTTTCACTTCAGAGATCGGACCATTAAAAGGGATGTCGCTGATTGAAAGGGCTGCAGAGGCTGCCAGGCAAGCCATGGCATCAGGTAAAATGTTTATATCTGCAGAAATAAGGGTGATAATCACCTGTACTTCGGCATGGTAATCATCTGGAAAGAGAGGACGCAATGCCCTGTCTACCAGACGGGAAATCAGTATTTCATAATCGGAAGGACGTGCTTCCCGCTTGAAGAATCCTCCAGGGAATCTTCCGGAAGCAGCGTATTTTTCACGGTAATCTACACTAAGTGGCATGTAATCTACATTCTCGGCAGCTTCTGTTTTGGCGACCACTGTGGCCAGTAACATGGTGTCGCCCATCTTTACTATTACGGCACCATCAGCCTGACGGGCAAGACGACCAGTTTCCATGGTAATCTCGCGACCATCAGCTAATTGAATTGTTTTTGTTATTGCATTCATAATTTCTGTATCTGTAATTTATTCTATAAGTGTAACGGACAGATGCTAAAAAAGGCAATCCGGGAATTGCCTCTTTCAGTTCTGTCAGAATGATAATTTATTTTCTAAGCTTTAATTTCTTGATGATGGTACGGTAGCGTTCAATATCTTTTTTCTTCAGATAATCCAGCAGATGGCGACGCTTTCCAACCATAAGAACCAATGATCTCTCGGTGACCTTGTCTTTTTTGTTGATCTTCAGATGACCGGTAAGGTGCTGGATCTTCATGCTGAAGAGCGCTACCTGTGCTTCGGTCGAACCTGTGTCAAATTCTGATTTTCCGTATTCTTTAAACGTTGTCTTCTTTACTTCAGGAGCAAAATTCATTGTGGGAATGTTGATTTACTATAATTACCTATATGTAGCCTACTAAAATGGGCTGCAAAATTAATATTTTTCTTTCAGAACAGCAAATAAATTTTAATCTTCTATCTTTACCTTTATTTATACACATTATTGAGAACATCTTTCAGGCATTATGGTGAAATGGTGAGGCCTGTTGCGAGGAACCGAAGCTGCGAGCACTGAGAAGCAGGTAGCGACGCGGCAATGGTGAAATAGTGAGTAGTGAAACATATACGCATTTTTTAATTTTATAGAATATGGAAAATTTTAAAGAGGAGTTTAAGGTAAAGGGTGAGGAGCTGATCGGGAAGGTCAAAGAACTCATCCATGAAGGGAATGTTCGTCGTATTATCATTAAGGATAACGAGGGCAAAACCTATCTGGAAATCCCTGTCACCATTGGGATCATCGGGGCACTGGTTGCACCTATTTTAGCTGCCGTTGGTGCGGTTGCTGCGATGGTTGCGGATTTGAAGATTGAGGTGGTCAGGACGGAGGTAAAGACGAAGGACGAAGGACGTGAGAAGAAGGACGAAGGACGTGAGAAGAAGGACGTGTGAGGGTCTTGAATCAAGTAGGGACGAGGCATGCCTCGTCCGAGGGTTGAGGAGTCAGGGTCGAGGGTCGAATAGGATATGAGGGTTAGGGAGTATGAATAGGTGAGCCGCCATGAATGGCGGCTGTACATCCAGTGATCCAGTAATCCAGCATCCAGCATCCAGCATCAAGGATTCAGGAACAGCTTAAGTGCCCTTTCCGCCTGGAGGTGCAGCATGCACAAACCTGACTGGACCCGGGCTCCTTGCATCATCCCGTTTTTTAGAAAGAGAGTCTCCTTAGGATTGTATACCAGGTCGTAAAGGAAGTGGTTTGACGAGATCAGATGATATGGGATTGGAGGGGGATCCTCCTGGTTGGGATACATCCCCATTGGGCTTGCATTGATGATGAGGGTATGTTTGCTGATTATCTCTTCATCCAGATCATCGTATGATAGTACCTGTTTTATAGCTCCTGATCGTGAAACCAGTGTATACCCGATCCCCATTTGCTTCAATGCAAAGGCTATTGCCTTCGAGGCTCCTCCAGTCCCAAGTATCAAAGCCGATGTATGTCCACTGAAATCGGCTGAGTTCGTAAAACCTACATAATCAGTATTGTATCCGGTAAGCCTTTGGTCCGGGGCGGATCCCTGAATCAATATTGTATTGACCGCACCAATCTCCTTTGCCCTTTCATCGATGACATCAAGGAGGGGGATAATTGTCTCCTTGAAGGGTATAGTCACATTCAGTCCGCAAAGCTCAGGGGTTTGTTTTAGAAGGAGGAATAGATCATCCGGCTTCTCAATAGGGAAGAGATGATAACTGTATTTTGCGAGCCCTTGAAGTTGAAACTGTTGTTGAAAATATGAAGGTGACCATGAATGGTCGAGTGGGTTTCCGATCAATCCGAAAACTTTTTTCATGGAGCTTACCACTTACTCTTTCCTGTAGGAGGTGATGATATCAACCACCGCGGGATGTTTTCCTGCGTCGGGGAAGGTGACAAATAAACGCTTATATCCCTCCGAATCCAGATCCATGGCTTTGCATAGGTACTCATGAGCCTGTTTTGACTGACCATCCAGAAAGAGAAAATAGGCAAGGCTATAGTAGAAATCCGAGTTGTTTCCGTGATGCCTGAGTCCCTCCTGCAGAACCTGAACAGCCGTCGGATAATCCTTCAGCCCGGTATGCACATTGGCCAGAGCCTGCCATACCTCCAGATCGGAAGGGTCCAGTTCAATCACTTTTTGGTAAGATGAGATACCTTCTGGATAGCGTTGAAGTTTAATCTGAATATCACCAAGAATAAACCAGTACTCGGGCATAGTAGGAGAGAGGCGGACTGCCTTTTTTATATATGCGTAAGCAATATTTGGTTTTCCCAATTCATCAAAACACATGCCAACAGCTAGCCAGGCATCAGCAAATTCAGGATCAAGGTTGATTGACTTTTTATACTGTTCTATTGCATATTCGTACTGTTGCAGCTTTTCGTAGCATTCAGCAATGTAGTAATGAGTAAGGGCTTCAGGATCTTCATACTGGAAAGTCTCCATGTAGATTTCAACTGCTTTTCCATACTCATGAATGTTGGCATAGCAATTGGCTTTGTTGAAATAGGCAGAAGCGAATGATTCATCTATGGCCAGTGTATAATCATATGCATCAATCGCCTTCTCAAACAATTCAAGATTGCTAAAAGCTATGCCAAGATTAAACCATGCCGACTTGTTGTATGGATGGCGATCTATAAACTGTTCCAGATAATTGATAATCCTTTCTGTCTGCTGGTTTATTTCGCAACAAAAGGATAGTTCAAAGAGGACGGATTCGTTATCAGGATTGTGATTCAGAGCCTTGATAAGATAGTCAATGGCATGTTCAAATTTGCCAAGATTTTCATATTCATAGGCTATGCCAGCATAAATTTCATCCAGTTCTTCCGTGTCGTGGATGCCTTTAATAAACTCATCAATGGCACTCTCATGTTTGTTAAGCTGACTGTACAATGCACCCCGGGAAAGATGAATGTCATGGTCATGAGCAAGGTCATGATCGGTCTCTTTCAATAACTTCAGAGCCTGTTTTTCCCTGTTGGAGTTGATGAGAAACTGAACCTGTTTCAATATAAGGGTGATACTTCCCGGATGTTGTTTATAAGCCATTTCCAACGTTTTCTCAAATCGGGAATTCTTGGCATGAAACAGATAGTAATCAAGGATATCCTCAAACTCATCAAGGTCAAAAAATCCGTGTTGCCCATCTCCGGTCAGTTCTTCATACCGATGGATCAAGGCTGCAATCTCAGGATCGGAAAATGGATCAAATGGGTTTTCCATAATTTATATTCGTTGCAAAATTAATAAATTCCGGGTTCCTTGTCCTTTTTTCGACATTTCGCAAGATTTCATTAGTTTTCAACATTGCCTGCAAAACCGTAAGAAATACTTTACATTTGTTTAAAATCCGTTGTATGACACTGATTAAATCCATTTCAGGTATTCGGGGCACAATTGGCGGAAAGCAATACGAGGGACTTACCCCTCCTGATATTATCAGATATAGTTCTGCTTATGCCATATTTATTAAGGAAAAAACTCCAGACAAGAAACTCCAGGTAGTAGTTGGCAGAGACGCCCGGATATCGGGTATTATGGTCAGTAACCTGGTTTGCGGAACCCTCATCGGAATGGGTATTGATGTGCTTGATATCGGCCTTACCACTACCCCAACTGTTGAAATGGCAGTTACTGAAAGTGAATCCGATGGTGGAATTATCATCACTGCCAGCCATAATCCCAAGCAATGGAATGCCCTGAAATTATTGAATAACAAGGGTGAATTTCTTTCAGCCAGGGATGGAGAGGAACTTATTAAGATTGTAGAACAGGGAGAATGTTCCTATGTAGATGTCGATAAACTTGGTAAATACAACACCAGTGAACGCTACCTGCTAAACCATATCAACCATATTCTGGAAATTCCCCTGGTGGATCCGGAAGCCATAAGAAATGCCCACTTCAGTGTGGCAGTTGATGCCGTGAACTCCAGCGGTGGGATTGCTGTTCCCTTACTGTTGGAAGTGCTGGGTGTGAGCACTATCCACCGGCTTTATTGTGACCCAACCGGACAATTTCCACATAATCCGGAACCTCTTCCTGAACACCTGGCAGACATCTGTGCGGAGGTGGTCAGGTACAAAGCTGATGTTGGATTCGCTGTCGATCCCGATGTTGACCGTCTGGCCATCATCAATGAACTGGGAGAGCCTTTTGGGGAGGAGTATACGCTTGTGGCGGTTGCCGATTACGTCCTCCAGCACAAAGTTGGCAACACAGTATCCAATCTCTCCTCATCCCAGGCCCTGAAAGATATTACGGAGAAGGCAGGAGGTACCTATTTTGCCTCCGCTGTTGGGGAGGTCAATGTTGTGGAAATGATGAAGAAGAAAAAAGCAATTATTGGAGGAGAAGGCAATGGTGGTGTGATTTACCCCGGTTTGCACTATGGAAGGGATGCCCTTGTGGGAATTGCTTTATTTCTTACATATCTGGCAAAATCAGGGAAGACATGTTCAACGTTGAGAGCCGGATATCCGAGTTATTATATATCTAAGAATAAAATTGAATTCGGACCCGAAATCGTATTGGACGAGATCCTGAAGAAGATTGAAGATCGATATAAAGATCATGATATCAATCGGATTGACGGAGTAAAGATCCATTTCGACACATCCTGGGTCCATCTCCGAAAATCCAATACAGAACCTGTAATCCGGATCTATGCAGAAAGTGATATGCCTGAAAAGGCAGATAATCTTGCACGAAAAATCCTCAACGACTTCAAAGAGATCCTCAACGGAGAATAGCCCGTATGCCGCGACCCAAAGCTAAAAAGAGACGTAAGCCCATCCGATACAAGAGCCTTACAATCAAACTAACTACCCGACAAAAGCGCTCCCTCGAACGGTTTGCAAAATCCAGGCGTACCACTCCTACTAAACTCATTAAAAAAGCGATTCGCCCACTGCTGGAGAACTATTCGGATATGGAGGTGAATATGAGTAATGAGAAAATCAATCAGCTGCAGCTTTTTGATTCGCTTCGCGAGAACCCATGAATCCTTAAGGGGACTTTTAACGAGCAGACCTGCGGGGGCGGAGGAACCCACAGGGGCGGGTTTGGAACCCGCCCCTACTATTTTATTGTTTGATAGGGTGTTCGGTTGAGAATAGATCTGCCCAATGTTACTTCATCGGTGTGTTCGAGTTCGTCTCCGATGGAGATTCCGCGGGCAATCATGGATATGGTGATTTGCAGAGGACTCAGTTTTTTGAACAGATAAAAGTTGGTGGTATCACCTTCAATGGTAGTTGGCAACGCGAGAATGATTTCTTTCAATTCACCCGAAGATGCCCGTACGATTAATGAATCGATATTCAGATCCTGTGGGCCGATTCCATCAATTGGTGAGATGATCCCCCCAAGTACATGGTAAACTCCCGAATATTGAGCTGTATTCTCAATTGCCATCACATCACGTATATCTTCGACCACACAAACAATCGAGGCCTCACGTCTGGGGCTGGCACAGATGTCGCAAAGCTCCTTGTCGGAGATGTTTCTGCATCGGGAACAATAAATCACCTCCTGACGCATTCTTATTACAGCTGTTCCGAACGCTTCAACCTCACTGACAGGATTTCGGAGCAGGTGTAAAGCCATGCGAAGTGCAGTTTTACGTCCAATCCCAGGGAGTTTAGCCAGTTCATTGACTGCTTTTTCAAGGAGCCTGGAGGGGAAGTTGTGCATAGTTAAAAAAAATAGTGATAATGCGTAATCAGTAGTGAATTTCTTTTACTTTGCAAAGGTAAAGATTATAATACAGATTTACATTTATGTTACGACTCCTTGTTGTTATTAATTGTTTCCTTTTTAGTGCAGGACTGTATGCCCAGGATACCCCAAACCAGGTTGATTCCCTTGGGAAAAAACAGGGATTCTGGCGTAAAACGGACAAAGACAATTTAAAGGTCTATGAAGGGCAATTCGAGGATAATATTCCCTATGGGAAGTTTACTTATTTTTATCAGAACGGCAAGGTGAGGACTGTTTCCATGATTTCAGATGAAGGAAGTATTGCCCGCACCACCTCCTGGTTCCCTAATGGAAAACTGATGGCTAAAGGAATGTATCTCAATCAGCAACGCGACTCCATCTGGCAGTTCTTCAGCGAATACGATGGAAATCTTGTATCCGAAGAGTTTTATGAGGGTGGAAAGAAACACGGGGCCGAAAAGATTTTCTACCCGGGGAAAAGCCTGGCAGAGATAATCACCTGGAATGCTGGTGTGAAAGATGGAAAATGGGAACAATACTATGATGACGGAGCTCCAAAACTGACAGGCTCTTACAAGAACAACGAGAAAGATGGCATCCTCAGAACCTTCTTTGTGACCGGCAAATTACTTGTTTCGGGTTTTTACACCAACGGACACCAGGACAGTACATGGATCTACTATGATGACAAGGGTAAGGTGACATTGAAGGAGTTCTACGACGAGGGGATACTGGTGAAGTCGGAGGAGATAAACCCCTAAATCCCCTGAAGGGGACTTACTTACTCCTTTTTAGGGGAGGGCTGGTGAGGGGTTGTCAAGTGACCGAGTGACCCAGGATCCAGCATCCAGCATCAAGCGCCTAAGATTATATCTTCCACAGTTCCCTCCAGCCGGCTCTTCTCCGCCATAAATCCCATGATGTGGCTTTCGATCGATTGATCGATGGTTGAGGTCAGCAGGCCGGGATCCCGCTGGTAGATGGCCTGGAGCCAGTCGGCCACCAGCCTCCAGTCGCCGCCGCCATGGCCGGAGTTTTTGTATTTCTTTGTGTTCAGTTCACTGGCTTCCATGGTTTTGGACTCGTTGGTCCGGAAGTCATAGATGGTAAATCTCGACATGTCGCCTTCAATAAACCCCATACTTCCCATTACCCTTGTTCGCCGGCCTCCCCAGGGGGTGAAGGCCTCCATGCTGAAGGCGGCTGTTACGTTATCGTTGAATCGGATGTTTGCGATATAGTGATCGCACTGATCGTTGTCCATATCATAGACACACCTTCCGTAATTGGTTGTTTCGAGGGCCAGACGGATAGCTTTGGGCAGGTCATTCGGGTCATCCGGTAAATCAAACACATAGTTCCACCCACTTTTTGGATTATAGATCTTTTCCGCCTCGTACGGACATTTCCGCCTGGCTTTGCACCCTTCGGCACAACGGGAAGTCCATCCATTGGGGGCATTTTCATTGGTAAACCACTTCAAATCCCCGAAAGCCTGAATTTTTTGCGAGGGCTTCCCAACCATCCACCGGAGAATATCCAGGTCGTGGCATGACTTGGCCAGGATAATCGGGGTGCACTCTTTAGAGTTGTGCCAGTTCCCGCGAACATAGGAATGACTCATATGGATGTGCTGGATCGGTTCCATATGCTGAATGCTGATGATTTCGCCGATGGCTCCTTCCTGCATCAGTTCACGTAATTTAATAAAGTAGGGGGCATATCGGAGCACGTGACAAACAGCGACAATTTGTCCTGTCTCTTTGGTCAGTTCCAGGATATCCCTGCACTCCTGCTCTGATGGGGAGATAGGCTTCTCAAGCAGTACATCATATCCCAGCTTCAGGGCCTCCATGCAGGGACCATAGTGCAGGGCATCAGGGGTGGTTACGATGATGGCATCAGCAAATTTTGGACGCTGAAACACATGCTCCCAGGTAACGAACTGGTTTTCTCCCAGAATAACGTGCTTTGTGGAATAGCGTTTAATCCGCAAGGGGATTGGTTCTGCCACACCAACGATCTTCAGCTGATCAGGATACTCAACAGCATAGTTCCCATAAACATTCCCCCGGGCCCCGGCACCACAGGTAATCGCGGTAATCGGTTTCTTCAGCTTGACATGTTTCTTATTATCTGGCAGGATGATAGGATAACCCATCTCATCGGTTGCCCAGGAGGAGAAAGGGAACATGGTTGCGCCGATCGCAACGCCCATCCATTTCAGGGCATCGCGGCGGGAGAGGGAGGAGGGAGGAGATTTTGGGTCCATTGTTCGCGATTTGGAACCCAAATATAAGAAAATAGTAATTACGGAAAATCCACAAGCTGGAGGTTGCTTCGCCTGCGGCTCGCAATGACACGGGGCCAGCGACAATAGAAGAGGGAAAAGGCAGTGGCAGCGCTTGCGCTACCACTGCCTTTTCCCTCCCTTAAACACCAGAGACCGTGTCATTGCGAATCCCGCATTTGCGGGATGAAGCAACTTGCATAGTAGAGGCGAGGCATGCCTCGCCTCTACATATTCTCAAACACCAACTCCCCGTCCTTTACATCCACCACGATCTCGGAATCCTTGTCGATTTTTCCCTGCAGGATCATTTTGGAAAGTTCGTTGAGTACCTGTTTCTGCAGCACCCGTTTTATTGGCCGGGCTCCATACTGGGGGTCAAAGCCGATATTGCCAATAAGTTCGATGGCTTTGTCCGTAGCCGATAATTTGATGCTGTTTTTCACCAGCATTTTTTCCACAATACCCAATTGCAATTTCACCACATCCATGATCTCCTCCCGGGTGAGTGGTTGGAACATGATGATTTCGTCAACCCGGTTCAGGAACTCTGGACGGATGCTCTTTTTCAACAGGTCAAACACCTGTTTGCGTGTATCGTTCAGGATCTCCTCCCGGTTATTTTTAGTCACCTTCTCCAAATTCTCCTGTATGATATGAGACCCGATGTTGGAGGTCATGATAATGATAGTGTTCTTGAAATCGACTGTCCTTCCTTTGTTGTCGGTCAATCGTCCGTCGTCAAGTACCTGAAGCAGGATATTGAATACATCTGGGTGGGCTTTCTCGATCTCATCCAGAAGGACAACAGAATAGGGTTTTCTTCTGACGGCTTCCGTGAGTTGCCCGCTCTCATCATATCCCACATACCCCGGAGGCGCTCCGATCAGACGGCTTACAGTATGACGTTCCTGGTACTCCGACATGTCGATTCGTACCATGCTGTTCTCATTGTTGAAGAGGAACTCAGCGAGAGCTTTTGCCAGCTCGGTTTTACCAACCCCGGTGGTTCCCAGGAATATGAAGGATCCAATCGGGCGGCGGGCATCCTGTAATCCGGCCCTGCTACGTCGAATTGCATCAGAGATGGCACCGATGGCCTCTTCCTGTCCTACAACACGCATGTGAAGTTCGCTCTCCAGGTCCATGAGTTTTTCCCGTTCGCTCTGCAGCATCCGTGTAACCGGGATGCCGGTCCAGCGTGAGACCACATCGGCGATCTCTTCGGCCCCAACCTCCTCGTTTACCATTGGAGAATCCTTCTGGATTTCAGACAACTTTGATTTAGACTCATCGATGGCTTTTTCTGCAGCAGGGATCTTTCCGTAACGTATCTCTGCCACAAGCCCCAGGTCTCCGTTACGGTCAGCCTGGTCAGCCACAAGTTTCATATTTTCGATCTCTTTTTTCGTGGTCTGAATCTGTTCAACCAGCTCCTTCTCGGCTTGCCATTTGGCTTTCATCTCATTACGCTCATCACTGAGGTTGGCGATCTCTTCATTCAGATCTTTCAGTTTCCCCTTGTCATTTTCGCGTTTGATTGCTTCCCTTTCGATCTCCAACTGACGGATCTTCCGTTGGATTATCTCTAACTCCTCAGGAAGTGAATTTATCTCCAGCCTGAGTTTGGAAGCCGCTTCATCGATCAGATCGATGGCTTTATCCGGGAGGAAACGGTCAGAAATATAGCGCTGCGAGAGTTCAACAGCTGCAATGATAGCGTCGTCTTTGATCCTGACGTGATGGTGAGTTTCGTATCGCTCTTTCAGTCCACGAAGGATACTGATCGCATCAAGCGTGTCGGGCTCGTTTACCATCACCGGCTGGAATCGTCGTTCAAGCGCTTTGTCTTTTTCGAAATACTTCTGATATTCTTTCAGCGTTGTGGCCCCGATGGCACGAAGTTCTCCCCTTGCCAGTGCGGGTTTGAGTATGTTTGCGGCATCCATGGCTCCCTCTGTAGCCCCGGCGCCAACA
>CALCGJ010000103.1 GCA_937900965.1 uncultured Bacteroidota bacterium
TAAACTTTTTATCGAATTCCCTTGACTTTGGTGTTTCAATAGTTATATATTTGTAAACTTCATTTTTTGTAAAGTATATAAAAAGTTGAATATCATGAGCAATCGATCAAAGTTACGCATGTCAGTCGGACTCTTCTACCCGATAGCTATATTCTCCTGCTACATCATAGCCATCTCAGAATGGGGTATCCGTTCATGGCTGATCAGCGAAGGAATGGATATCGGACAGATGCCCTTTCTAACCTATTATATATGTGGAGCATTCTTTATCGTCATGGGGATCTATCAATGGTACAAATACAGACTATGGGTTTACCTGGTGATCGGCATCCTGGTAGGATTTCTATGTGTTCAGGGGCCCGGGATGATTATTTCAGACTATTTTTTCACAAAAGCCTCCTATTTCATCACCTTTTTTATCATTGTGCTTTTCGTGATTCTGAACTGGTCAACACTCTATGGGCAGGAGCGGTATGAGATCAACGCCCGCAGATTGTTCAAACTTGGCGCTGAGCTGATCTACGAAACTGCTGATGGATTTACCGACAGGCCGTTCTCAGCAGGGGAAATCACCTTCTCCAAGGAGGAGTTGCTTGGGTTTTCAAGATTTATGGAAGGAAAGTATGTGACACGGGTATTTCATGAAGATGAAACGGTTTTCCTCACCTTTTCACTGAACAGAAGTGTCCTCACTATTGTAAATCCCAGGGAGGCAAGTCATGTCTCAATCAGTAAGTCAGGCGCCATGACCGTCTTTATCACGGAATCAGATTACCGTCAATACAGGAGAACATACAATTTTAACCAGCTCTGTCACTCCCTTGGGGAAGTGATAAAGCGGTTTATGGAATATTACAAAGATGGACTGGAGAATCGGATCATAACAGAACTGAAGACTGCCAGATAACTGGAAATCACAAATAACAAGCATCAAAATTCAAATAAATTCAAAATTCCAATCACCAAAACAACTTAAAAAAATGAGTTATAAAGTACACCGGTTAGACATCAATATGTATCAGGATCAGAGCATGCTGGAACGCTTTCTGAACAGTCTGAAAGGGGAAGTAGTCTCCATCATCCCTAATGTAGCTAAAACTACATTTGCCCAGATCTACGGTATAACCAGGAAAATTGATTTTTTGCTGGTAGTTGAGAAGATTTAATAAGGGAGCCTGGTTTTCAGCAACTACTCCCTTTAGGGCCGGGGTAAAAAGTTGCTGAAAAAAGAGGGTTTGTATTCAGTACAAACGTAAAAAAATAAGAAATCAATAAAGAGACCAATGAAAACTTTACAAATTTTAATCTACAGCCTGTTGCTTGCATTTATTCTTCCGAAATGTGCAAGCGGACAACAGGATCACCCCGAAAAAGGCAACGAAAAAAACTATTACTACGGAGTTGAGATCAACAATGTCCTTTGTGGATATGCGAGAGTCTCTTCCATGGAGGAAGAACAGGATGGAAAAACCATCGAGAAAACCGAAGGTGAAGTGGTGGTCAAACTATCCGTCCTGGGTGGAGGAGTTGATATGATCATAAGTCAGCTCTACCTTTCCGATCCGGCCACGGAACAGTTTTTCTACAATACAACCTCCATCGAGCAGGAGGGTATGAAGATGGATTTTTCTTCTGTTGTAACTGGAGATACGCTCTTCTTTGAATCGGTCTCAGGAGAGGATAAGAAATCTATCCCTGTAACACCTGACCTCATTCTGGAGGCGCCATTGACAACCATTCACATCGTGAACGATTTCATCCATGGCGATGTCAACGAAAAAACATACTCCATCTATGATCCCGCCAGAGGCCAAATCTTTGAGAAAACTTACAAACGATTGAACGAAGAAGAGCTCACCCTGGCAGGGAATACATACACATGTCTGGTTCTGAGCGAGTCAAATCCAGACCTTGGGTACTCCGCAAAACAGTGGTACGACATTGAATCAGGGCTGAACGTGCAAACCCATATCGCCAACAGAAAAATTTATCTGGCAGATCCTTCCGTTGTAAAAAACATCACTACGGCCAACCTGGATGATGTCCTCTTTGCAAAGGTTGACACAAAGATCTCTAACATCCATGGTATTGAATACATGAAGGTAAGGGCAAAGATCAACTCTGCAGGAGAACAGATCACTCCGGAAAGCCTGAATCATCTGGGGCAATCCTTTTCAGGGAGTGTAACCGATAATTTTATCGACGGCATCTTTGAGATCACAGCTGAAACGTATGATGGCACAAATGCCCCTCCCTTCCCTCCTGATTTCAGTGGAGAGGCAGGACTGGCAGATTACCTCAAACATGAAAATCTGATCGAGGCGAACGAACCTGTTCTTATAGCAAAAGCCAAAGAGATCACGACAGGAGCTAAAGATTCCTGGGAAGCCGCTGTTCGGCTTAGCAAGTGGGTTGCCGAGGAGATCGAAGGCGCTGTTCCGGGCGGCACCTCAGCAATCAATACTTACAAAACCCGCCAGGGAGAGTGTGGGTCTCATTCCCGCCTCCTTGCCGCCTTCTGCCGGGCAGTTGGCATCCCTGCACGCCTTTCTGTAGGATGTATGTACTCCTCACTATACGGAGGCAGCTTCGGTCAACACGCCTGGACTGAGGTATGGATGGGCGAAGCGGGCTGGATTCCAGTGGATGCCACCGCTTTTGAGATCGATTTTATCGATGCAGGCCACATTCGTCTTGGAACTGGAACCTCTTTCAACCCTGAAGAGATGGAGATTCTGGAGTATAGGATGATCGGAGGGAATACAGATTCAACAGTAAATGCTATCCCGGCAAAATATCAGCCCTATCTTGGAAAATATACCGACCTGATCAGAAACAGAGTATTTACTGTGGTATATGAGGACAATGGCATCGGTGTTGATATCCCCGGAAATATGGTCCTGGCACTCAATGAGCCGGATGAAGAGGGTTTCTGGTATCCTCAAATTACACGGCAGCTCTATTTCCAATTCCAGAAAACCACGGTTGGCAAGGTAGAGAAGCTACTCGTGACCCAGATGGTACCAATTCCCAGGAAAGGAGATTTTGACACAATTCCAGCTGATGTTCCGGACTCACTCCTCCCCTATATCGGGGTTTACGACCTGCCACAGGCTCAAATTAAACTGAATGTCTCATATAAAGAGGGTAACCTGACTATTCCCGACCTGATTGGAAGAACAAGTGAATCAATCTTGTTGAACAAAGATGTAAATAGCTGGCAATCTGACGATAAGAAATACGTTGTCAATTTTGAAGAGGATCAGGAGGGTACAGTAACCCGGATGGTTGTCTCCATCACCTTCGTGTTCAACAGTGGTGAACCTGCTGCTTTTATTATCGAGAAAATCATTGATGAAGAGGGGATCGAAGCAGCGATAGAGAGATATAATGAGCTCAAAGCCTCGAACCGGGGAGAATATATTTTCAAAGAGGGGCTGATGAACACGGTAGGATACCGGTTACTTGGCAATGACAAATTCACGGAAGCCATTGACATTTTCAAACTGAATGCCCAAGAGCATCCCGATTCTTTTAATGTTTATGACAGCCTGGGTGAAGCCTATATGAAAAATGGAGATACAGACCTGGCGATACGGAATTATCAGAAATCTCTTGCGTTGAATCCTGATAACGAGAACGGTAAAAAGATGCTGGAGAAATTGCAATCAGGCGAATAATTCCCGGACAAATCCCCTTCAGGGCAAAGTAAACTGAGTAAATAGTTAAAAAGATATACCATGTATTATCCAAATAAATTAAGGTCCGGGACCAAGTTTACTGCACTTATTCCTGCACTTATAATGTTAACACTATTTGCTTTTGCAGTCGTTTTGTTCGATATCCGTGGAGGATTGGCGGTCATGTTCGTCAGTTTCACCCTCTTCTCCGTTTTCTCTTTTTTCCTCTACCTGCGCACACACAACTCAAGTTTTCTGGCTGGTAGCCTGATGCAACTTCTGTTCGGGTTATACTTTGCCACTGTGCCCAGAGGAATATTTCCCTTCCCGGATGAGAGAATGGCCTGGTTTCTATATCTCTGCGGCATCGTCATTGGTGTCTGGATGGTGATACTGGTGGTAGGTAAACGAAAGAATAAATTTAAGGGGCGGGAGGTGTTTGAACTTGCTGCCCGTGCCACTGAACTCTCGGCTGACGGCTTCACAGACAGGCCACGACCGGCCGGTAAATCAACCTACACCAGGGATGAACTGATGGGATTTGCAGAGTATATTCGCAGGAACCTGATAGCGCTTCCATACAGGGAAGAGGACCGGGTGGTGTTCGTCCCGATAAGAATGGGAAATGAATACATCTTTACATTCAGTCCGGATAGCTTCAGGAAGGGTCGCACATGGATAGGATTCGACTTTCACGGGAACATCACAGTAAGTATGTCAAAAAGCGATTACCTGGCTTACAAGGAGGAGTTATCGTTTGATCAACTTTGCAGTAACCTGGGACAACTTTTCATCAAATTTATGGAGTACTACAAAAAAGGGGAAAAGGAACGAATTGTCTATCAGTTGAATGAATTGAAATTAAGTCAGTGGATGTAAAGATGGACTTTAAGCAAGCCGCCATACTGGGTTCCTTTATCTCGAAAGACTATGCCGAAGATCTGTTCAGGCTGCTGGCTAACTACAATAGTATTTCTGCTTCAGAAGCCGCTTCTCGCCTTGAATTGCACATCAAAACAGTTCAGGACTTCATGGAAGCGATGAGCGAGCTGGGCTTCCTGGAGAAAGAGGAGGTCTATGAAAAGAAACGCCCCTATTACCGTTATAAACTGAAGACGAAGAAAATCTCAATGAATATTGACCTTTCCCCACTCTTCCCACAACCCACTTCCGACGACCGGACTGCACTCCGTATCCGGGAGCGCAAGAATGCAGGGGCACGGTTTACCACTGCCCGCAACAATCAATACATAAGCAATGTGGTGATATGGATCGGTCAGGGACGGGAGCGGACCGAACGTCGAATAAACATGACCATCGCCCAGGGACAATTCCTCTTCCACCTCCCATTCCCCAGTGCTGATTATCTCTCTATCCGGGAGATCATGGAAAAAGCTGAGGTCGACTCTTCCAATTTGTCAGAAACTCTCGATA
>CALCGJ010000104.1 GCA_937900965.1 uncultured Bacteroidota bacterium
TCCGGATTGTCAGCATAGGATTAACAGTTTAATTAATCCATGGATTGTGATGGTCGTGCCGAAAGCTCAAGCATCAGCGCAAATTGTTCAGGCGAAATATCATTGTAGAAAAAATAGATCGGATTAACCGCCCGGTCGTTTTTACGAATCTCGTAATGCAGGTGGGGAGCTGTTGATTTTCCCGTATTTCCAACATGTCCGATCACCTGCCCTCGCTTGACTTTCTCGCCTTTCCGCACCAGGATCTTCGACATATGAGCATAAAGGGTAGTATAGGAAAATCCATGGTCAATAATTACCTGGTTTCCATATCCGCCGAAATTCCGGCCAGCTTTTGTCACCACTCCACTACCAGAGGCATAGATCTCGGTTCCGGTAGGAGCCGTAAAGTCGACACCCTCATGAAATTTCTTCACCTTGTAAAAAGGATCCATCCGATATCCGAAATAGGATGCAATCCGTTTCAGATCTTTGTTGCTGACAGGTTGAATAGCCGGGATACTGGCCAGCATATGCTCATTATTTTTAGCCATCGCAAAGACATCATCCAGCGATTTGGACTGTACATACAACTGCCCCATGATCTTATCCATCTTTTGATTCGCCTCGATGATAATTTCGGAATTTGTGTACCCTTTAAGTTTTTCATACCTGTCGATCCCGCCGATGCCTGCTTCACGGATAGATGAAGGAATTGGTTCCGATTCAAAGATCACACGGTAGATGTTGTCGTCTCTCTCCTGCAGATCCTTTAACACCATTGTGAATTTTCCAAGCTGGCTGTTCAGGATATCATATTGCAACTGCAACTGTGCTAGCTCCCTTTTCTGAGCTTTTTCCTTCGGTGAATCCACAAAATTATAAACCAGCACAAGGATAACAGTAGCAAAAACAACTCCAGTGCTGACATGTGACAGGAAAAACAACAGCCGCTTTTTCAGGGTAGTCTGAACCTTGTCAAATGTCAACGAGTGTTTATTGAAACGGTATTTAATCTTGCTCATTGGCAAACGTGTGAAGAATCAATCAAAACAGAGGGGTTAACATGAGCAAAATTAAGTAAATAATTAACTTTGTTGATTGTTTTCCGGTCGGTTTTTTGTTAACATGTGTTAATTCTTTGCTAATCTTATAGTTGAATGGACTCCTCCAGCGTACGACAAACATTTCTTGATTTTTTCACATCCAAGAAACATCAACTTGTTCCCAGTGCACCCATGGTGATCAAGAATGATCCAACCCTGATGTTCACCAATGCAGGCATGAACCAGTTCAAGGATATTTTCCTGGGGAATAAAGATGCTGCTGTCAAACGGATCGCAGATACCCAGAAATGCCTGCGGGTTTCGGGCAAACATAACGACCTTGAAGAGGTGGGGCATGATACATATCACCACACCATGTTTGAGATGCTGGGTAACTGGTCATTTGGAGATTACTTTAAAAAAGAGGCCATAGAATGGGCATGGGAGCTTCTTACTGAAGTTTATCAAATTGATAAAAAGCGGTTATATGTAACCGTTTTTGAGGGAGATCTGACCGATGCCCTGGCTGTGGATTCAGAATCCATGGCATATTGGAAAGAGCTTGTCTCCGATGAGCAAATCCTTTTCGGAACTAAACAAGATAATTTCTGGGAGATGGGGGATACCGGGCCATGCGGGCCATGCTCCGAAATCCATATCGACCTGAGACCTGATGACGAACGTAAGGTAATTTCGGGCCGTGAACTGGTGAATACCGGCAATCCACTGGTTATAGAGATCTGGAACCTGGTTTTCATTGAATTTAACAGACTGTCCGATGGCAAGTTAATTCCTCTGCCAGCCAGGCATGTTGACACCGGCATGGGTTTTGAACGACTTTGCATGGTGTTGCAGGACAAGGTTTCCAATTATGATACGGATGTATTTCAGCCACTTATCAGAGCACTGGCAGCCCTGTCAGAGATCGATTATGGCTCAGATCCTAAAGCTGACGTTGCCATGCGCGTAGTGGCAGATCACCTCCGAGCAATCGCTTTTGCCATTGCCGACGGGCAACTGCCATCCAATGTCAAAGCAGGCTATGTGATTAGACGGATCCTGCGCCGGGCTGTTCGTTACGGATATGTTTTTCTGAACTTCCGGGAACCGTTCATCTGTAAATTAGTGCCCATTCTTACAGATCAGATGGGAACGTTCTTCCCTGAGCTGATCTCACAGCAACAACTCATCGAAAATGTCATCCGGGAAGAGGAGATTTCATTCCTCAGGACACTGGAGCAAGGGATACAAAAGTTTCAGCAGTATGTTAACTCACCCCACGAGGGACGAGGGACAAAGGACGAGGGACGAAAAAGCACTCCTCAACCTGGATCCAACAACAGTGTCATTGCGAGGAGCGAAGCGACGTGGCAACAGGATCAGGCATCAGGCATCAGGCATCAGGCATCAGGGGTTATTGACGGCACCTTTGCATTTGAGCTCTATGACACTTACGGCTTCCCAATCGACCTGACCGAACTGATGGCCCGGGAGATCGGATGGTCGGTGGATATGGATGGGTTCCGGGATGGGATGAAGAAACAGAAAGAGAGATCCCGGAAGGCAGCTTCCCTGGATACCTCAGACTGGATTGTGCTGAAGGAGGATGCCGGTATTTCAGATTTTGTTGGCTATGATACACTGACTGCAGAGACTGTCATTACCCGGTACCGGAAGGTTACGGGAAAAACGGGCGAACGATTCCAGATCGTTCTTCAGACTACACCGTTTTATGCAGAATCGGGCGGACAGGCAGGTGATAAAGGATGGTTGAAAAAAGGAGGTGAAGAGACAGGGATTGAAAAGTTAGAGGTAATTGATACGGTCAGGGAACATGAACAGATTATCCATATAACCACCCGGATTTTCTCCGACCCGCATGGCCCGGTTATAGCAGAAGTGGATACGGGCAAACGATTGCTGACTGCCAACAACCACACTGCTACACACTTGATGCATGCAGCCTTGAGAAAGGTACTGGGAACACATGTAGAGCAAAAAGGCTCCCTGGTGGATGAAACCCGGCTTCGTTTTGATTTTACGCACTTCTCCAAAATGACGCAGGAAGAGATTGAAAAGGTTGAAAAGACAGTCAATTCCGTAATCCGTGAAAACATACCTCAACTGGAAAAGAGGACTGTCCCCATGTCGGAGGCAAGGGAGATGGGAGCGATCGCCCTGTTTGGAGAGAAATACGGTAATGAGGTAAGGGTGATCCGGTTTGGGGATGATTTTTCTACAGAATTGTGTGGGGGTACACATGTAACCGCCACCGGGCAGATAGGACTTTTCCGGATAATCTCCGAGGGGGCCATTGCTGCCGGGATTCGCAGGATTGAGGCATTGACCGGCGCCGTTGCAGAAGATTATATGTATGAGAAAGAACAACTTCTGGATCAGGTGCGTGATGCCTTGAAGAATCCAAGGGATTTGATGCATGGTATCCGGCATCTTCAGGAAGAGAATCAACAACTGAAAAAAGCAGCCGGTGAATATGGAAAACTGATGCAGGTTCAGATCAAGGAAGATCTGAAAAAGCTGATTGAAAAAAGTGATGAATACAGCTTCCTGGCAGCCAGGACAGATATGGATATGGAGAGTATGAAAGGAGTTGCTTTCGAACTCCGCAATGAGATTTCAGATCTTTTCCTTGTCCTTGCATCCGAATCAGATGGCAAGGCCAATCTTGTGGTAGCTATTTCAGATGCACTAATCAAGCAAAAGAACCTGAACGCCGGACAAATTATCCGGGAACTGGCCAAAGAGATCCAGGGTGGAGGTGGTGGTCAGCCACATATCGCCACAGCCGGGGGTAAATCCCCTGCCGGAATTCCCTTACTGCTGGAAAAAGCCAGACAACTGGTGAAATAAGGATCCTTAAGGGTTACTTTTTATTGTGCAGATGACATAATACCCTGCGTTATCAGCCCTGAATTTAGCCTCCCAATCGTTTATCTTGCTGGATGCGCCGGAGCCTGAATAGCACTGAGACTCGTAATAGTAAACCAGATTTGTGCCGGGCTCATAAGCTATGCATTCTTTACACTTCTCACATGAGGTGATGGAAAAAAGCAACCCGGATGCAAAGAGGACAAGAAAAAGTTTGGCAACGATTTTCTTCATACAAGTGGAATTTTGTTTTCGCAAATTTAGAGATTTTTCTTCCATTTGACTCACGAATTATCTACCGGATCTCCTGTTTCACCGCTTCAATGGCAGTCGTCACAGGAGATATCTCCTGGCTCAGTGAGAGTTGCAGAAGAGCACCGGCCAGATCCCTTGAGGAACCTCCCTCTTTCAGATTCGATCCTGCCATATTGATCTGCCTGATTGTCTCCTCCTTAGCACTCCGGATTAACTCCCAGGTTTGAGACTTGATGTAAAGTTGTTGCGACAGATTGTATTCAAATTCCTCCCGAACTGTCCTGATCAGGGATGCCTGTAACTGGGCTGCAGTCATATCGGGTCCATGAACACGCAGGATCAGGTTGTGAGGGGTTATGCGTTCGAGAAAAAGGACCAGTCTCTCACAGGCCTGAAGTCGTAAGGTGAGAACAACCTCTTTCCCGGTCGTTGCAGCTGATTGATCGACGGTTAATTCTTGTGTTGGTTTTGGCCGGATTCTGAAATAGAACCAGATAGCAATCAAAACCAGACCGAGAAAAAACAATGCCTGGAGGAATATCCTGATAAGTTCAATGATTAAGGAATCCATGTTTTTTTTTTACTACAAATCTACAAAACTTATTGTCGTTAAATATTTCACAAAATTTCTCTATCTTTGCCCTCTTTCAAAAAAAACGATAACTGTTTGTTCTGGAGTAACTATCACTTTTAAAGATTAAAGATTATGAGTTTCAGTATTATCGGAAGATCAATTGCGGAATCTGTCACACTAAAACTTAACGAAACAGCTGCCATTCTCAGAGCCAAAGGGGAGCCAATCATTCATTTAGGAATTGGCGAACCGAAAAGCAAGGCTCCTTTAGATGCTATCACAGCCGCTGCAAGTATTCTGAACACTGGTGATATCCGTTATACACCGGCTGATGGAATCCCCGCTTTGAAACAGGCAATTATCCGCTACACAGTAGATCATTACGGCCGTGTGGTTGCTCCTGAGAACGTCATTGCCTCAGGTGGTGCCAAACAGTCAATAATGGTTGCTTTGCAAGCCATCCTGAATCCTCAGGATGAGGTCGTATTCCCTGTCCCTTATTGGGTAAGTTATCCGGAAATGGTGAAGCTCTGTGGAGCCGTGCCTGTCCCGGTGTATCCCGAAGATGGATCCTTTTATCCCAGGCTTCAAGACATTGAGCGTGTATGCGGATCCTACACAAAAGCCATTATCATCAACAGTCCGAATAATCCTACCGGTGTGGTTTATTCTGATGAATTCATCAAAAGTATTGTGGAGTTCTGTGAGGAAAAAGGAATTTATCTGATCATGGATGACATATACAACCGCCTGGTCTTCGGTGGACGTAAACCGGCCAACTGCTACAAGTACCTCAAAAGCAGTATCGATGAATCTAAACTCATTTTGATCAATGGAGTTTCCAAGCAATATGCAATGACAGGATTCCGTATTGGATGGACCGTTGCCAACCGAAAGCTGATAGAAATAATGACCAATATTCAGAGTCACCAAACTTCAGGTCCTTCAGTTATCCTCCAGGTTGCTGCTGTTGGAGCCATTAATGGCATCCAGTCGAGTGTTGAGAGCCTTCGCACCACCCTTGAAAATAACACCAACGTCATGATGGAACAGCTGAATGCATTTACCGGAATCAGGGCTACCAAACCGGATGGCGCATTTTACTGTTTTGTCGACTTCAGTAACTACAATAAGAATTCTACTCAGCTGGCCCTCTTCCTACTGGATAAAGTACGGGTGATTACTGTTCCGGGAGTTGAGTTTGGGTTAGACGGGTACCTAAGGCTTTCTACGTGTGGCTCCATCAAAGACATCACCCAGGGAATTGAGCGAATCAAATGGGCCCTTGATCC
>CALCGJ010000105.1 GCA_937900965.1 uncultured Bacteroidota bacterium
GACGAAGGACGAAAATAAAACAGTACAGCCGCAATTTATTGCGGCTCAATCCGAAACAGACTAGCATGTACAGATTGGGAATTGATCTTGGGTCTTCATACACGAAAGGAGTTTTGGTTGATGAAAACAACCGGATGGCTGCATTTCATTGTGTGAAAACCGGGTACAATTTCAACAAAGCTGCAGAGAAGATCATCTCCCATTTTGCTGAGAGCTATGAGATTGTGTATCCTGCTTACACTTGTGGTTACGGTAGGGAGGAGATCAAGGTTCCGTTTGTCTCCAACTCAGAGCTGATCGCTCTTGCCAAAGCTGTTTATGAGATTTATCAAACCTCCTGTTCCATCATAGATATCGGAGGACAGGACACTAAATTTATACAGGTAAATGCACTCGGACAGGTCGATAAATTCAAAATGAACAGGAAGTGTGCAGCCGGAACAGGCTCTTTCCTTGAGGAGATCGCTTTCAGGCTGGATGTAACACCGGAAGAATTTACTGAGTTTGCAAAAGAGGCCACCCAGGAGGTGAAGATCAACAGCTATTGCACCGTTTTTGCTATTTCTGAGATAATCGGAATGATCAAAACCGGTGCGACGTTGGCCAACATCATCATCGGCATCTACAACTCTATCATTTTAAGGTCGGTTGAACTTTCTCTTGTGGAAGATCACCTGGTGATAACCGGCGGGTTGCCAGCCATGCATCCGACGATCGTCGGCCTTTTTAAAGAGAGATATCCCGATTCCGACAGCCCGGAGCATGCACAGTTCCTGGCAGCTTACGGATGTGTGCTGTTAAATAATCATACTTATCAACAAGGAGGTGTAAATGAAAGCAGTTGAATCCATGTTTCCCAAAGCAAGAATTCCATACGGCACATGGGGCAGCAGCTATTTCCCGGCATGGCAAACCTCGGCATTATCAGAGGTTAACATTGGTCAGTTTGCAGGGGAGGCTATGGCAAGCATATTGGGAAAACGAAAAGTTCCCGCTAAAAACCTGGAGTATCTCATAATCGGATCAACAATCCCTTTCCATTGGAAATTCTGGAATGCTCCATTGATTGCAAGTTGCCTGGGTCACAGGATCCCTGGTTATCATATGGAACAAGCATGTGCTACCGGTCTTTCTTCGGTAATAATAGCAGGCTCAGAAGTAAATTCAGGATCATACGATACCGTTGGAGTACTTACCTTCGACAGGACAAGCGATTCGCCGGTAGGAGTGTTCCCTGAACGCCGCTCTTACCGGAGAACCGAAGCCCTGGTTGATGTCTGGGATAATTTCGGTTTTGATCCCTCTACAGGCGGTGGGATGATTGCTACAGCCGGTATTGCTGCCAGGAAGTACAAAATTGACCGGTCAGAAGTTGACGAGCTCACTTTCCTCAGGTATAAACAATATTTCGAGGCGAAACATTCAGGCTTCCTGAATCGTGTTCTTTTCCCGTTTGAAATATTGAATGTCCAGGGAAGACTTTCCGGGAAAATTGATGATGACTTTGGTGTACGCCAGATAACACTCCAGGCATTGAAGGATATGCGTGAACTGGATACCTGTGTGACAGCAGGAGGGCAAACACACGCTTCAGACGGAATGGCTACAGTGCTTGTGACCTCCCCTGAGAAGGCAAAGGAATTAAGCCAAAAACCCGAGATTGACATCCAATTTATAGCTAAAGTGGATATCCGAACGCTTCCTGGACTTATGCCTGAAGCACCCGGATTTGCGGTTAAAAAGCTCCTGCAGCGAACAGGTTTGACGATGGACGATATGGTTGTGGTGAAAAATCACAATCCGTTCGCCGTAAACGATGCGATATTTGCCAAAACAATGAATTATGACTGGCGGAAAATGAATAACACAGGATGTTCACTTGTATGGGGACATCCCCAGGCTCCAACACTTACACGGACCCTGATCGAATCGCTTGAAGAAGCTGTTGATCTGGGCGGGGGTTATGTTTTGATATTCGGTTGTGCCGCCGGCGATGTGGGTACTGCTGCTATTTTTAAAGTTTCCTAAGAAAGATGGAGGAACAGATATGATACACCAAATGAGAGCATCAACACTCCAGACTCTGGGGCTTGGTTCAGTACTGGAAATTTTCCAAAACGGGAAGCTTCCGGTTACAGCGGATGAACTGGTTGACCAGGTTTTTGGTCAGCCGGGTCACAGAGGATCCCTCGTTATTTCAGGAGCCAATGGTATTGTCGGCGCCGGGAAAGCTATGCAGCTTGGTTCACGGCTTGAACCCTACGGTGTTCCAATTATTGCACTTGATTTCCCCGGAGTATCCGACGGAATGGCAAAACAATATCCGGGACTTGTTGCTGCATTCGGCACAGGAAACGCCAATAAAATCATGGGAAATATTATCAAATATTCCTATGATGGCAAGGGCCTTCCTGAAGCTCTGTCGGCTCATAACCCCAGGTTCCTTCTCGAAGCTATTCCTGAAATTCTCGATATCAAGAAGGAACATTATAAGCTTTTCAGGTCGAAATTCCCCGATATAGATATCTGGTCGGTAACTTCCGGGTTTCCAGGCTCTGCTCTCGGAGTAGGTATTGCCCACCCGGCTTTCCCTCACGAGATCAACAAGATATGGGAGATCGTTGAGCCCGAACCCTCTCCAAGTTCCCAGCTTCTATGGGCGTTGGGATTGATTCCCATGCCGGTTGGCGACAACTGGTCTTTTGTTCTTGATGTACTGTTTTGCGGACTTACAAATGCAGGGACACGGTTCTCAGAAGTAACCAACATGCCCTTTTGGAAGACTGATAAATATATCCGCAAATATTTGGGTCCAAACCCCTTCAGGGCACATGATGCCATAGGTGCAGCCGGAGCCAATTTCCTGTCGTGGTCATGCCTTCATCATCTGAGCGAACATTACGGTGAATTGTTTACGCCATCTTCAACGTTCGATGAAAAGAAAGAAAGCGGTCAAAACTGGTATCCGCCTGATCATTTCCGACCTGTAGTCGATTGGTCAATGAACAGCGATGAGCATGAAGAATTCAATGCATGGATCCTGGGTGCTCTCTTCCAGATGACCAGCCTTATGATCCATGAGAACCGTTCGCATCTTTCACAGATGAATCTTATTGGCGAATTGTGCGCCCAGTTCAGTAAAGGAATTCTGGCAGTCATCCGCAGGTTAGGTGCGGAGGATGCCCGCAGATTGGTTGAGGCTTACCATAAGTTAGATCCCCTGGCCGCCAAAAAAGCCTGGTACCCCGAAGTATTTGACAGGATCGACACACCCGAATGGCAACAATTGTATGTGAATGCCGAACACGACGGAAATGTCGGAGTCATTTCGATCAATCGTGAAAGCTTTAACTCCGATGTAAATACTGAATTGAACAGGGCGATTGACTGGCTGATATCGGCAGGAATTGAAAACGTAATTGTATCAGGCGATTTCCATCTTTCCACCCAGATGACCGGCGCCGATACTACCGATTTTTTCCCGGCTGTTGAAGATGTTACAAAAGGGATAGACTTAAGTTATTCCTGGTCCCGTACTGCAAGACGACTGAATGATGTTTTCAAAACATCCGTTGGTGTTATTAACGGAAAGCGTTGTCTGGGAGGTTATCTTGAACTAATGATGCATTGCCATTATCTCGTTGCAGAAGAGAACGCCGGTCTTGGCATGCCGGAAGTTACACTTCCTGTCATCCCGGGGATGGAGGGATGTCATTGGCCCTTTAGGAAAGTTTCTCCGGAAAAGTATCCAAACCTGCTCAGATTATTGTTAACAGGTAAATCTGTAAAGGCAAAAGATTCAGTTGGCTGGCTTACCGATTTCGCCGGTCCGCTGGAAGAGGTCATTAAAACAGCGTGGAAAATAGCTTCCGGTGCCGATCATGGTTTGAAAAGGCGGGAAGTTGTTAAGGAAAATCTTAAAGATGTAACCAAAGAGCTGCCGGGATTGGAAGATACGGATGATCCGTTTCTGGAGCAGGCAAGGAAAGCAATAATAGGTTGTATACAGGATTCCTGTGATTCATCATTGCCTGAAGCCATTTCAATACAGGCCACTGTTTCAGGCAATTTTATGACCACATCACTTTTTAAAAAAGGTGTTATCGGCTCGGCTTATACAAAAACATGGAAGGTATAATTGAACCAGTTGCTGTCATCATTTTAGCAGCCGGACGGTCGGAACGGATGAAGGAGTTCAAGGCATTACTCCCCTTCGAAGGGAAGACGCGGTTTCTGGATAAAATCCTGCAGACCTATTCCAATTGGGGATGCCAGGAAATTGTGGTGGTAACAAATCCGGAAGCCTTCACAGAGATGAAAAAATTGGAGATGATTCCATTTAAGGTCAAAGTTGTCATCAACGATAGGTTGGAACTTGAACGGTTTTACTCAGTGAAACTGGGACTGAGCGCCCTCACTGATACAGCTTTCTGCTTTCTCCAGAATGTCGACAACCCTTTTATCGATGAATCCATTCTGGATACTATATACCAAAACCGGAGTCATGGGGCCTATGTTTCTCCTGTCTTCAATCACAAAGGAGGTCATCCGGTTCTTCTCAATCGACAAGGAATCAAAACTCTCAATAAATGGAGTGATCTTGCAGCCAATTTGAAGGATATACTTCATACAATAGAATGCAAGAGAGTGGAGATGCCGGATAATCGGGTGCTGATCAACATCAACAGTCCGGAGGAATATAAACGGTATTTTATATGACCCCTCCCTGCCTCCCCTTGAAGGGGAGGGGAATGGTAGGATCACTGTAACAATTTGTGAAATGGAGTTAATTTACAATAAAATAATTGATATTCTGAAGGCCGGACAGGTAGCAGCCATCTGTACTGTTGTCTCCACAAAGGGTTCTTCTCCACTTAAAGCCGGAGCCAAAATGATCGTTTGGGAAAATGGAAAGATTTTCGGAACGATAGGTGGAGGAACCCTGGAACAATCGACGATTGAAGATGCGATCCGGGTCATAAATAAAAGAACACCTGAACTCATATCTCATGACCTGAATGCCCGGCATAAGATGTGCTGTGGCGGATCGATGGAAATTTATATTGAACCCCTTATGCGATTAAAAAAACTGTTCATATTCGGAGGAGGTCATGTTGGGAAAGCTGTGGCGAAACATGCACTCGATCTTGACTTCGAGATCACTCTCATCGACAGCCGGAAGGAGATCTTCAGCGACTGGTCATTTAGCGGCTATCATACTGTTATAGGTGATTATCCGAAGATGCTTCCGACCCTGGATTATGACGACAACACCTTCATCGTCATCGCTACGCCTGATCATCCTACCGACAATGAAGTGCTGGCCTTCTGCATTCGAAAACCCCATCGTTACCTCGGCATGATAGGAAGTAAAACCAAGGTTGCTACAATGAAAAAGAACCTGATGTCGGAAAAAATCGCCACGGAAGAAGAGCTTAACCGGATTGACATGCCAATAGGTATTGATATCCATGCTGTTACAGCAGATGAGATCGCGATAAGTATCGTTGCAAGACTGATCCGGGAAAAGAATAACTAAATATTCAAGGAGATGTACTTACCTGATTTTAATTTTCACCAACCAGTCACCATCCAGGATGCCCTCAATTTGCTTGCGCAGAGATCCAATGCTGCACCAATGGCAGGTGGTACCGACCTGCTGGTTGAGATGAAAAAGGGCCTCCGCATGCACGATGATATCGTGTCGCTGGCAATGATCCCGGAGCTGAAACATATCGCAGATGATGAACAAAACATCTTCATTGGGCCCTGTTCTACACACAGCGAAGTCATTGCCTCCGGGCTTATAGGAGAGATCTTGCCGGCGCTGGTGGAAGCAGCTTATAAAATAGGATCCGATCAGATTAGAAATACAGGTACAATTGGCGGAAATATCTGTACTGCAGCCTCCTGCTGCGACACAGCGCCAGTTCTGCTTGCCATGAACGCATCGGTTGAGATCGCTGATTCCGGGAGTAAGAGGGTTGTTCCACTCAGCGATTTCTTCACCTTCAATAAGAAAACAATACTTAGATCAGGCGAACTCATCACCCGGTTTATCATACCGAAACCGAAATCAGGAACAGGTGCCTGTTATGAGAAGTTCGGCCTGCGGGAAGCTGGTTCCATCTCTGTTGTATCGGTGGCTGCAGCCCTGAGAATTGAGGATGATACCATTACACACGCCAGCATTGTTATTGGAGCTGTTGCACCTACACCGAAAATCAGTGGGCAGGCGAATGAAATTCTAATAGGGAAAAAGATTCAGGACCTCAGCGAAGGTTCACCACTTATGGAAGAGGCAGGAGCTGCTGCGGTGAGAGACTCCATTCCTATCGACGACATCCGGGGAGGAGCGCAGTACAGAAGGGATATACTGAAGGTGCTTGTGAAGAGGGCGATATTGAGGGTGATAGGAGGGGTCATCTACGAACAAGAAAGACAACCAGGATGAAACAACTAATAACGATAAACGTCAACGGGAACGAATACGAAGTAGCGGTGAAGGCAACTATGACTTTGCTTGATTTGCTACGTGACGAATTGAACCTTACGGGGACAAAGAAGGGGTGTGAACTGGGAGACTGCGGGGCATGTACCGTTATTTTAGATGGACAAGCCGTGAACGCCTGCCTGGTTCTGGCGATGGAAGCAGCAGAAAAAAAGGTTGAGACGATCGAAGGGTTGGCTGTTGGTGCTGATCTGCATCCCATTCAACGTGCATTTATTGAAAAAGGGGCCATCCAATGTGGGTATTGCACTCCGGGAATGATTATGCGGACGAAGAGCATCTTTGATAAAAACCCCAACCCAACAAAAAAAGAGATTCAATCAGAATTGAGTGGGAACCTTTGTCGGTGCACCGGCTATACCAAGATCGTTGAAGCCGTTGAAACGGCAAGGGATTACCTGAACGGTGTGACACCTCCTGAATTGGAGTTCATGCCGCAGAAATCGGCGATTGACCTGTCGGTGGTAGGGAGGCGCCTTCCCAAGATAGATGCTCCCGACAAAGCTACGGGCCGTGCGATCTACACCGATGACATCGTCCTGCCAAATATGATTTACGGGAAGCTGCTGCTCAGCACTGTCCCGCATGCACGCATCCTTTCGATTGATACAAGCAAGGCGAAAGCGCTTCCGGGTGTAAAGGTTGTACTTACTGGCGCAGATGTCCCCGATATAAGATGGGGCACATCCCCGCCAAGATACGATGAAACGATCCTGGCAAAGGATAAGGTGCGGTTTGTGGGTGATGTTGTGGCAGCCGTGGCGGCTATTGACGAAGAGACCTGCTACCGGGCCCTCGACCTGATACACGTTGATTACGAGGAGCTTCCGGCTGTATTTGATCCTATGGAAGCCATGAAAGAGGGGGCTCCCCGTTTGTTCGATGATAAATACGAAAACAACATCAACACCCATGTCGATCACCACTTCGGGGATATCGAAAAGGGATTTGCCGAAGCCGATCACATCCGGGAACACCGGTTTGTCGGAAACAGGACCTACCAGAATCCGATGGAACCGCACTGTTCTATCGCCGAATGGGATCGAAAAGGAAGGGTGACCCTGCATACCTCAACGCAGGTAGTGCATTATGTGCACCACCAGTTGTCGCACATCCTCGGTGTTCCGCTGGGCGACATCCGGGTGATCATGACGAACTGTGGCGGCGGGTTTGGAGCCAAAGCGGCAACTACTACCATTGAGGTGATGTCGATTTTCCTTTCCCGGATTGCCGGATGTGCTGTGAAGATGCGCTTCAGTCGCGAAGAGATGTACCTCTTTGGGCGTGGTCGTCACAAACAGTATATCGACCTGAAGATCGGGGTTAAAAAAGACGGAACGATTACAGCCGTAAAACAGAAAGCGGTACTCGAAGGAGGCGCATATTCCAGCTTCGGAATCGTATCAACCTACTATGCCGGCTCAATGTTAACGACGTTGTACAAGTTTGCTAATTACAAATACGATGGATTCCGGGTAAACACAAATCTGCCTCCCTGCGGCGCTTTCCGCGGGCATGGTTGTCCGCACCCGCGATTTGCGTTCGAATCCCTGCTCACCATGATCGCGGATGACATCGGGATGGATTCCATTGACATTCGTCTGAAAAATGCCATGACTCCCGAATATCACACCTGTAACGACCTGGATATCCATTCCTGTGAACTTACTGCCTGCATGGAAGAGGTTCGGATAAAATCGGGATGGGATGAGAAAAAAGGGAAACTTCCCCCTGGCCGTGGCATAGGGATTGGTTGTGGTGGATTTGTCTCCGGCGCCGGCTATCCCATCTACAGATCAAAATTTCCCCATTCCAGCGCCACTATCAAGGTTGTGGAGGATGGTACCCGGGCAATACTCTTCATTGGTGATGCCGATATCGGACAGGGATCAGATACTGTGCTCTCCATGGCCGCCTGTGAAGCCATGGGGATCTCATACGACCGGATCAGCGTGGTTTCAGCGGATAGCGATCTCACCCCTATAGGATTCGGGGCCTATTCCAGCCGGGTTACACTTATGGGCGGTAATGCCTCTAAAATGGCTGGTGAAGAGATCAAAAAGCAGATTCTTGCCGCAGCAGCCGAAATCATGCATGTGGATGTTGACAAACTCGAAGCAAAGGAAAACAGAATCTATCTTACCGAAGATCCATCTATCTTTATTCCCTGGGAAGATGCTGGATTTGCCCATTTCTCCGGAAAAGGACCTCTCCTGGGGAAGGGGCATTACTCTCCGCCGGAGGGCCTTGGTGGAAAATACAAGGGTGCAGCAGTTGGAACGTCACCGGCATACTCCTTCTCGGCTACCATTTGCGAGGTAGAGGTAGATATGGAGACCGGCAAAGTGAAGGTTCTCAACTTCTGGGATGCTCATGATTGCGGTACTGCAGTAAATCCGATGCTCGTGGAGGGACAGGCTGAAGGGGCTGTTCTGATGGGGATGAGTGAGGTCCTGTTTGAGAATGAAGTGTTCGATAACAAGGGAAAGATGGTCAATGCCGATCTTCATAATTATCTGATAGCCACAACTGCCGATATGCCGGAGATCCACTCAACTATCGTCGACAGTTACGAACCCAACGGTCCGTATGGCGCGAAAGAGGTGGGCGAAGGTGCAACACTTCCCATCCTGGGCGCCATTGCCAACGCGGTGGCTGATGCCATCGGAACCCGTGTATTTGAGCTACCCATTACCCCCCAGCGTGTGCTGGAGGCGATACAGAAAAAGAACCTCACCCCCTAACCCCCTCTCCTTAAGGAGATGGGGCAAGATAAAATTATAACCAAATGAAATTATGAGTACAGGTATGAATCTTGAAGGAAAATCTGCCATCGTTACCGGAGGCAGTGTGGGCATCGGAGCTGCCATTGCAGTGAAACTTGCTGAATGTGGAGCCAATGTCGCTCTCAATTACAGAAAACACCATGAAGAGGCGGAAGCCGTCATAGAAACGATCGTCAAGTTAGGAAGGAAAGGGCTTCTGGTTCAGGCTGATATTTCAAATTTTGATGATGCAGGAGAAATGGTAAAAACCGTTAATGATGAATTTGGCGGTGTAGACATCCTGGTCAACAATGCCGGGATTAACTGGGACGGGGTGATCTGGAAAATGACCGAAGAGCAATGGGACAGTGTGCTGGATATTAACCTGAAGGGATATTTCAATTACATCCGGGCGGTTGCTCCCATTTTTCGCGACCAGCATTCGGGTAAGATTATCAACGTCACTTCAATCAACGGTCTTCGTGGAAAATTTGGTCAAGCCAACTATTCTGCCTCCAAAGCCGGGATCATAGGGCTTACAAAAACGGTTGCCAGGGAACTTGGGAAATACGGTGTCAATGTGAATGCTGTTGCCCCGGGTCTCATCGAAACCGATATGATGAAGAATGCGGACGAAAGTGTTCGCCTGGCAGCACTGGATGATATTGTGCTGAAACGAATCGGACTGCCGGATGATGTTGCCAACATGGTGGCATTTCTATGCACAGAGCTGGGCCGTCATATCACCGGGGAGGTGATCAAAGTAGACGGAGGACAATATATTTAATCTTACCTCACCCCCGGCCTAGGCTTTTGGGTGCGTGGTGGATTTATAATCACCTCACCCCCGGCCCCTCTCCTCAAGGAGAGGGGGAAGGAGTGATTAATCAGAAAAACTATGGAATTGAATGACATTGTTATTATCTCAGCCTGCCGGACAGCCATGGGCAGGTTCGGAGGTTCATTGAAGGATATTCCCTCCTACGATCTTGGAGGAGTGGTGGTGAAGGATGCCCTCCGGCGTGCTTCTCTTACCGGCGACCAGGTTGATGATGTGATCCTGGGAAGTTGCCGGCAGGCGGGCAACGGCCCTAATCCCGCCCGAACTGCATCGGTAAAAGGAGGAGTTTCCACGGCAGTTCCTGTTATAACATTGAATATGGCCTGTCCATCCGGGATGCGGGCCGTTGCCCTGGCTTCCCAGGCTATCCGCCTGGGTGAAGCTGAGGTTGTCGTGGCCGGGGGTTTCGACAGCATGAGTACCATCCCCTATTTACTGAAGGGAGCCCGGTGGGACGGATTCAAGATGGGTAACAAGACGCTGGAAGACGGTTGGAGTGACAGTATCGATCCCTTGATTAAACAGGGCATGGGAGAAACGGCCGAAAACCTGTATGACAAATACGGGATCTTGCGCGAAGAGCAGGATGCATTTGCCGTAGGAAGCCACATGAAAGCTTCTGCCGCTCAGAAGAACGGGTGGTTTGATGAGGAGATTGTTCCTGTGGAGGTGCCTGGTGGACGGAACAAGCCATCAACCTTCTTCGACAAGGATGAGACGATCCGCCATGAGATCAATCTGGAAAAAATAGCAACCATTAAACCGGCTTTTCGTAAGGAGGGCACCGTTACTGCAGCAAATGCCTGCGGACTGAGTGATGGCGCCACTGCTGTGATTGTTACCAGTAGGAAGAAGGCCGAAGAGCTTGGAGTAAAACCCTTATTCTCTATCGTCTCCTATGCTCAGGTAGCTGTTGAGCCTTCCACAATGGGTGAAGGCCCTGCCTGGTCCATACCTGCAGCTCTGAAAAATGCCGGGATGGCCATGGCGGATATGGATATCATTGAGGTAAACGAAGCCTTTGCCATCCAGGTATTGTCAAACGAGAAGGTTCTGAAGTGGGATGCCTCGAAACTGAATGTCCACGGTGGAGCTATTGCACTCGGGCACCCGACAGGCATCAGCGGAGCTCGCATACTGGTAACAGGTTACTATGCGCTAAAACGGTTAGGAAAAGAGTACTGTATTGCCGGCATCTGTGGCGGCGGTGGAGTTACAACAGCCATGGTTATCCGAAGGGAATCGTAGTGCAGCAGAATGTTGGAAAACCTATGAAGGGATGCATAGACAGGGATGACGGATAGGGTAAAAATTGGTTGTGCGATTTTGGCCGGAGGAAATAACTTGCGGGTAGGTGGTGAGGATAAAGCCTTCATCGAGATAGGCGGGATTCCTATCATCGAGCGGATATTTGCTGCCATAAATTCCCTGTTCGATGAGGTTCTGGTGATCTCTAATAGGCCTGAAGCGTATTCAAGGTTTCAAAACGTACAGGTCAGGCCCGATAAAATTCCCGGTAAAGGCCCTCTCGGAGGTCTTTATACTGCATTGCACTTCACTACCTCGGATGCCTTATTTATTCTTGCGTGCGATATGCCTTATATTAACCCGGGTATGATTCGTACACTACGTGACCTGTACAGAAAATCACCCGGCAATTCATTAGTTCCCCGGCATTCGGCAGCTACTCAACCGGCTGGATCTCACAGGCTGGAACCTCTGTTTTCAATCTATCCGCATTCCCTCCTGCCACTGGTGGAAACACTGGTATTCGAATCGAAAGAGTTATCCATGATTGGGTTCCTGCAGAAGATATCAACTACGTTTTATGATTTGCCAGAGGATGAGGAGACGATTTCCTCCTTTATGAACCTGAATACCGGATCAGGAGAGCTTCCATATTCCCTGATCTAATTCCAGTTCTCCGGATAGGGCGGGGATATCCTCAGATGTGATCACCAGATCGGCCA
>CALCGJ010000106.1 GCA_937900965.1 uncultured Bacteroidota bacterium
AAGAACAACTTAACTGCTGTGATCCACAGTTTATCGACCATAATAAAAAAACTAAAGATAAAGACTCAAAACACAGAATGGGGCGACTATTATACATTTACCAACTATTCGGAAAGTTCCTTTGCACATAAAAAAGAGATCATATCCGGATATATTGATAAGATTAAGCCCCAAACAGTTTGGGACCTGGGCGCAAATACCGGAGAGTTCACGCAAATTGCCAGTCAGACTGGAGCACAATGCGTTGCATTCGATATTGATCCTATGGCAGTCGAATCCAATTACCGCAATATCAGGAAACACAAAATCAAGAATGTGTTGCCACTGGTACTGGATCTAACAAATCCAACTCCTTCCATCGGCTGGAACAATGAAGAAAGAATGGGATTTACATCCAGACCGCTGCCGGATGTTGTTTTTGCCTTTGCACTGATCCATCATCTTGCAATTTCCAATAATTTACCTTTTTACAAGATTGCCCGATTCCTTTGCGAATTAAGTGAGAACCTGGTTATTGAGTTTGTCCCCAAATCGGATACCCAGGTAAAAAAACTGCTTGAGTCAAGAAACGATATCTTTGATGATTATAACGAAGAATCTTTTGTTAAGGAATTTGAGTCATTTTTCAGGATAATGGCAAAGGAAAAGGTTGTTGATTCTGAAAGAACACTATTTTGGATGGTTAAAAAATAAAACAGGTTACATATGGAAAATATAACACTCAGCTTATTGAATATATTTCTTTACATCGACCCAGGAACAGGCAGTATTATTTTACAGGCAATTATAGCAAGTGTTGTCGGTGCAGCCTTTTTTATCAGGCTATTCTGGCACCGGATACTGAGAGTTTTTGGAGTAAAAAAGGAGACGGAACCTGATCTTGCAGACGAACAAGAAGAGGATGAAAAATGAAACCGATGTCCAACCGTTTTTCCTCTTTTTTGAAATCGCATAAAAAACGATCGCTCCTGAAATATTTTTTCTATGAGATAAAAACGGACATCACTCTTTTCGTTAAAAAATTCAAGCCCATATCAGCATCTTCTCGCAGGCACACTGCCGGGAAGCTTAACCTGTCCAACCAGACAAGCCACTTTTATGGCAGTCACAGAAGCGGATGGAACTACGCAGTTCACAGCCTCAAGGATCTTCATAACCCCAATGGTGTTTTACTGGATGCTTTTATTGAACGAACATTTGCAAACAACCCAAAGGGTAAATACAGTTATACGGAACCCTGGATCGGATTCATGCATATACCCCCTGGAATGCCGGATTGGTACCAGTCAAAGCAGTCAAACCAGGCAGTTTTTGATACAGATGAGTGGAAACGAAGTATCTCATATTGCAGAGGATTATTTACCCTGTCAGAGTATCATAAACGGAATCTTCAATCCCGGTTTGATTTTCCCGTTGAGAACCTGGTGCATCCGACAGAGTTTCCGAAGTTGACCTGGAGCTATGAGCGGTTTGCACGAAACAGGGATAAGAAACTCGTCCAGGTCGGCTGGTGGCTCAGGAAACTCCTGTCAATATACCAGCTTGAGGTGCCAGGTTATCAGAAAATTGTACTGAAGAAGAGGGACGCTGACATGGAGGAGTATTTCAGGTTGGAACTTGAGTACCAGAAAGGGAATAAGATACAGGATAAAAAGATGTTTGATACGGTTAGGAGGGTCAGTTTCCTCTCCAATCGCAGGTATGACCGGCTTCTTTCCGAAAACATTGTATTCCTGGATCTTTATGACTCCAGTGCCAACAATGCCATCATTGAATGTATTGCCCGAAACACCCCTCTCCTGGTCAATCCCATCGAACCAGTTACAGAGTACCTGGGAAAAGAGTACCCGCTCTATTTCAATTCTTTGGAGGAGGCAGCCTCGAAAGCAGAAGATATGGAGCAAATCAGGGATGCACACAATTTCCTTGTGAACCACCCGATGAAACAGAAAATAACCGGTGACTATTTCAGGGAGAGCCTGGTTCGTTCACAAATCTACCAGTTGTTATGATCAGCATCGGATTACCGGCAATAAAATCTTCCTTTCTTTCGGATGCCATCAGCAGTATTCTTGATCAGCGTTACAAGGAATTTGAACTCATTGTGGTAAATGACAGAAAAGACTTGATAATCAGGGAGAAGGTGCTTTCTTTTAATGATTCGCGGATCAGGTACATCGAAGAGGATACCATCCTGCCTGTTGTAAATAACTGGAACAGGGTACTGTCTTATTCAAAGGGTGATCTCTTTATTCTTTTTTCAGATGATGATATATGCCACCCTGATTTTCTTTCGGAGTTGATCTTACTGGCAAACCGTTATCCGGCATGTGATATTTTTCATTGCCGTGTTAAAAAAATAGATGAAAATGGAGATCAGCTTGAGCTTACTACCGAATGCCCGGAATATGAAACCGGATTAGAATTTCTGGAAAACAGGTTGAAAGGTAACAGGGAGCATTTCGCCCCTGAATTCATGGTGAGAACAGACAAACTGAAAGCTATCGGTGGGTTTGTTGATCTCCCATGCGCATGGGGAAGTGATGATCTTACCTGGTTCCGGCTTTCCCGGCAAAACGGCATAGCATATTCCGCAGAACCTCTTGTCAGCTGGAGGAGATCGCCAGACCAGATATCCATATCGGGGAGTTTTGCTGAACGTCTTTTGGCTGCCGAAAAATATGGGGAGTGGATCAAATCGTTTATTTTATCAGTCAACCCAACAACAGACCAGGAGCGAAACCAATTTTTCGAACTTGAGGCCCTGTTGCCCGGAAACCTTGAGAACCAAAAGACCTTCCTGATGACTGTTCATGCTCAGAATCATAATCTGATCCGTCATCTGATCTTTTTTCTGAAATACCGTAACAGGAGAAAATTAAAATTCAGATGGGTGATATACTCTTTGTCTCAAAAATTCGATAAGAGAAAATTCAATAAGAGATGAACCCAGGGCAAAATACCATATCTGTCGTCACCGTAGTTCGGAATGCACCGGAGAAAACGGAAAGAACAATCAGGAGTGTTCTGAACCAGGATTACCAGGATATTGAATTTATCATCATTGACGGAGGATCGGATGATACCACCACAGAGATTATCAAACAGCATGCAAACAGAGTTGACAGTTGGGTAAGCGAACCGGATAAAGGCCCGTATGATGCCATGAATAAAGGGATATCAAGAGCTTCCGGGGAATGGATTCTCTTTCTCAATGCGGGAGATACATTTGCGGACTCAACGATCCTTACCCGGATTTTCTCGCAGGATAATAACAGCTATGATTTGATATACGGCGACAGGATTGTAGATTATGGCCCCTTCAGCGTGTTGAGAAAATCCCGTCAAATTGACGCTATAAGAGGTGGAATGATCTTCTCACACCAATCCCTGCTCGTGCGAACCAGGCTGGTGAAATCATCAGGATTTCAGATCAGCTATTCAATTTCCGCTGATTATGATTTGATCTACCGCCTCTATTCCGAAGGCAAGAGGTTCAGATATTATCCGGAACCGATTGCAACGATTGAAGCCTGGGGAATTTCACACCGGCATATGGTCCGGTCGGCCCGGGAACAGTATGCTGTTTTGAAAAGCTATTCAGCCGTTTCGTTGAAGGAAAGGAGGAGACATCATTTCAGAGTGCTGGTCTTGCGGTGTCAGACCTTGATTCACAGGATACTACCCAGGAGTATTGTCCTGAGACTGATCAGATTTAACTTCAGAAATCATCTGACTGATATTCAATAACTGAACCTATCCGGATGAGAATATTATTGGTAAACACATATGATCAGCAGGGGGGTGCAGCTCGCGCTACATGGAGACTTTTTAAAGGATTAGAGAGGGCTGGAGTTGATGTGAAATTACTGGTTCAAAATAGGGGATCCCGTGATATACATGTGATATCTACAGGAGGAAAAATCACACGGTATTTTAATGCCATCAGACCCTATATCGATTTTGCCTTCCCGTTGCCTCTTGTCAGAAAACGCATCCTGTTTTCAACCTCTTTCCTCCCTGACGGGATTGAAAAGATAATCCGAAAGATCAATCCGGATATAATACACCTGAACTGGATTGCCGGGGGAATGATCAGAATTGAATCATTGGCCAGGCTTTCAAAACCTGTTGTCTGGACATTTCATGACTTGTGGGCATTCACAGGCGGATGCCACTATCCTCCTGACTGCACCCGGTATATGGAGCAATGCGGACATTGTCCCGTGTTGCATTCCACTTCTGATCGTGATCTCAGCCGATGGGTCTTTAACAGGAAAAAGGAGGCTTACAATCAGATGGGTCAGTTTTTCATCATTTCTCCCAGCAACTGGCTGGCTGATTGTGTGAAATCAAGCACCCTGCTGAAAAACAATCCTGTAAGCGTGATCCCGAATGGTTTGGATACTACTGTGTTCAAACCCATGGACAAGAATGAAGTGAGGCACCTCTTCCATCTCCCTGCAGATAAAAAACTTATCCTTTTCGGAGGTATCCGTGGTGTTGAATATGAATTAAAGGGATTCAGTTTGTTGCTGGAAGCATTAAGATTGCTTGACCCTTCAGCCTTTGAACTTGTCGTGTTTGGCTCCTCCCGGATAAAAAATTCAACATTACTACCTTTGAAAACCCATGTGTTGGGTTTTATCGGTCAGGAAAATAAACTAGCGTCGTTATATGCAACAGCCGATGTGGTTGTCGTTCCCTCATACCAGGAGGTGTTTGGTCAAACTGCCACTGAAGCCCTTTCATGCGGTATTCCGGTGGTGGCTTTTGATTCTACAGGG
>CALCGJ010000107.1 GCA_937900965.1 uncultured Bacteroidota bacterium
CTCATGACCTGAAAGCACCGTTGAGATCAATAAGTGGTTTTTCTCACATACTTGGCTCACGGTATAGTTCATTTTTAGATGATGATGGAAAACATTACATTCAGAATATCATCCAGGCAGGTGATAATATGCATAATCTTATCGAAGACCTGCTCCGGTATGCCAGGTTGGGACAGACAAAGCCAGCACTTACTGCCATAGATATTAAAACCATTCTTGAAAAATCACTTACCGACCTGCATGCTGGCATCGAGGCAACTCATGCGATGATAAAGGTTCCAGAAGAAACCTCATTCGTCAGAGGAAATCCTATGTTACTCGGTCAGGTTTTTACCAACCTGATCGCAAACGGGATGACATATCAGCCTGACGGTCAGAAGCCTGAAATTGACATCTCCTGGAAGGAAGAGAAGGAACATCTTATCATTTCTGTGACAGATAACGGAATCGGTATACCCGGGAAGTTTCACGAAAAAGTTTTTAAGATGTTTCAGCGACTTCATCGGGAGGATCAATTTCAGGGAACCGGAATCGGATTAGCTATTGTAAAAAAAGCAGTAGAAATTCAGGAAGGCGAAGTCTGGATTTCCAGCTCCAAAACAGGTTCAGGATCGACCTTCTGTGTTAAACTTTTAAAATCAGATAAAACATGACAAGACCTGCTACAATATTATTGGTAGAAGACCAGCGTATGGATATCGAATTAACACTGGACGCCTTCAGGGAAGCCAGGTTAGCAAACAATATCCGTGTTGCCACAACCGGTGAAGAGGCAATCGATTACCTGTTCGGCAATGGAAATTTTTCCGACAGGAAAGAACACCCTCTCCCCGACCTGATTCTTCTCGACCTTAAGATGCCAGGCATCGATGGGTTCGAGGTATTGAAACAGGTCAAGGGAGCTGAAAAACTAAAACGGATACCTGTTATCATTTTAACCTCCTCCAAAGAGGAAGGTGACAGGGCCATTTCATATGATCTGGGCGCTAACAGCTACCTTGTGAAACCGGTTTCTTTTGAGGGGTTCCTCCATACAATAAAAGAGATCGGGGAGTATTGGATTGTCCTGAATGTTAAGCCACCGATGTAGTATGAGGCTTATTGCAGATTCCGGCTCCACAAAGACTTTCTGGGCACTTGTTCAACATGACAAAAAAGAGAAAGTTATTCAAACTCAGGGATTAAACCCCTACTTCACATCACCGGAGCTTATGCGGGAGATTATCCACGATGAACTTGTACATAACCTTGTTTGCAACGACATCACGCATATTTATTTTTACGGAGCCGGGTGTTCAACAGAAAAAAAAAACAGCCTGATCAGTGAGCAGCTGAAACACTTTTTCAGAGAGGCACAAATCGAGATCTTTCATGATATCCAGGGAGCTGCCCGTGCTCTATTCGGCAACGGGGAGGGGATTGCCTGTATCCTTGGAACCGGTTGCAACTCCTGCTTCTACGATGGGACAGAGGTTTTCAGTAAGATCCCATCTCTTGGATATCTTTTTGGTGATGAGGGCGCCGGATCCAACCTGGGGAAAAAGTTAGTGGAAAGATATTTAAAGAATAAACTCCCGGAAAAGATAAAAGCCTTATTCGATGAGACCTATAATTTATCATTGGAAGAGATTCTCACCGCACTTTACAACAAGCCTTTTCCAAACAGGTTCCTCGCGTCATTCAGCCCCTTTCTGAACGATCACATTAAGGATCCATATATCCATGATCTGATCTATTCCTCTTTTATTGAGTTCATTGAAGCTCATGTTGAAAAGTATGACAATTATGCCTCTTATCAGACAGGCTTTATTGGATCCATTGCCTATTTTTATCAGGAAATCCTTCACGAGGCTGCCACTGCGAAAAGACTGACCATTTCCAAGATCCTCAGAACACCTGTTGAAGGGCTGGTGGAATACCATTTATAGATGGCGAACTGGTGAACTGGCGAACTGGCGAGTTTGTGAGTTTGTGAGTTTGTGAGGCAGTCGGCAATTTGTTAATTCGATTTTCATGCCTTCATGCCTTCATGCCTTTGTCTCTTCGTCACCCCCATCCCTACGCATGACCTCCCGACCCTTTATATATTCCTGAATCGCATCCAAATCTGCCGGATCAAACCAACGGATTCCGGGATCCTTTTTCAGCCATGTCAGTTGTCTTTTAGCGTATCTGCGGGTATTCGTCTTTATCTTCTCCACTGCATCAGCCAGGGAGTATGTTCCATCCAGGAATGAGAACAGCTCTTTGTAACCTACCGTATTAAGGGCATTGAACTCTTTATAGGCATACAACGACCTCACTTCATCAAGCAATCCATCTTCCATCATCTGATCAACACGCTGATTGATTCGTTGATAAAGATCTTCCCTTGTAGTCATCAACCCTATCATGATTGCCTGGAAAGGACGAGTTACCGATTGCTTTGTACGAAGAGATGAGAATGGTTGACCCGCTGTAATGCTTACTTCCAGAGCGCGTAACAACCGATTCGGATTTTTCGTATCAACTTCAAGGTAATACACTGGATCAACGGATTTTAGCTGAAGCTGTAATGATTCTATCCCTTCGGTTCGCAGCTTTTCTTTCAACTGAAGCCGCAAAGCCGGATCAGGATCCGGGAGGTCGTCAATTCCATGTGTAACTGCATGGATATATAGCCCTGAGCCTCCAGCCATGATGACCCGGTTTGACAATTGAAAAAGTTTCCGGCAAAGTCCAAGAACATCGTTTTCAAACCTATGAGCATTGTAAGTATCTCTGACAGAAAGAAAACCAACCATGTGGTGAGGAACAGTTTCCATCTCTTCCACAGAAGGAGGTGCTACACCAATATTCAATTCCCGGTAAAATTGTCTAGAATCGCATGAAATAATTTCGGTTGAGTAGGTTTTGGCCAGATCAATAGCCAGGCGGGTTTTCCCGATTCCGGTAGGACCCGTAATAACGATCAGAGATGGCAACGCATCACTCATCGTCAGTATCGTCGCTGAATTTGGCGTATTTTATCTCGATATTTTCTATATTGTCGTAATCTTCCAGGTGTTCCATTCCATCACTCAAGTCCTCCGCCTCATCTTCATCAACTTTTCCCTCCTCTTCATCTTCAAAAATACTTACACTTTCATCAAGTGGCGGAGGTGATTTTTTCTTTAGTTTTACTCCAATCGGCGCTGCATCGTTCTGCTTTTTGGTATCTCCAAACAGGAGTTCACCCAGGTTCTTTTCAATGTCGGCCAGTTCAGCTTCATCTTCCTCAATGGCATTAAGTTTAGACAGAAGGTCCAGATCGGGAATCACACTGGCAATCAGATCTGACTCTTTGTGTTCTTTTTCCTTTTTATCTTCGATGATCAGCGGCTCCATTTTCTTCGGAAGCTCCCCCACCCATTTAACACACTTCGGGTATAAGTCATTATCATCGGTCTTCACTATTTTAATTAGTTCTATAAGGAAGGTAAAGTACTCCTTGCCATGATACTCAAACAACATGCGTTGATGAGGATCTTCGATGACGGCATTAAGTTTTGTGACCTTCATCAGTTTGGGAATAAGTACTACCGGAATCATCTCATCCAACTCCGGGTCATACCGTTTAATATGTTTTTCTATTTGATTAAGGCTGATCTCCCTATCCTTCTTATACTTTTTATCTGTCAGAAAAAAAGATGCCTGTTCAGCCGGGATTAATTCGGCTGACTCGATGATACAATGGTAAAAGTCAATAAACTTCTGTCCGGGCTGGATACATATCTCCCTGGCAAATTCATCATGGTCCTCAGATGTGATTTTAAAGCGATAAATTAACATTCCCTACCTCTCTATTTGTTGGTCAAAGATAACGATTATTCATAAACACGTTTCAATCCAATATTTTCTCCTTCACGGATCATAAACTCAAAGGCAGCATTGAATTCGTTGGGAATCACACCATCGAGAATCGCTTCCCTGATAGCATCTTTGATGATTCCAACATTTTTTGAGGGTTCGATACCAAACGTTTTCATGATAAGTTCTCCGCTAACAGGAGGTTGCCAGTTCCGAAGCCTGTCTTTCTCTTCAATTTCCTTTAATTTCTGGCGCACAATCACAAAATTCTCCAGGTATCGTTTAACCTTCTGAGGATTTTTGGAGGTGATATCTGCTTCACACAAACACATCAAGTCGTCAATATCGTCACCCGCATCCATCAGCAATCTTCGGATGGCAGAATCAGTCACGATATCTTCTGCCAGAGCTATCGGCCTCAGGTGCAGCAATACCAGTTTTTCCACATATTTCATCTTCTCATTCAATGGAAGCCTGAGCCTCCTGAAGATACCGGGCAGCATCTTTGCTCCTTTGAAATCATGGGCATGAAAAGTCCACCCCACTCCCTGGATAAATTTCCTCGTTAGCGGCTTCGCTATATCATGTAGAATGGCTGCCCATCTGAGCCACAGGTTATCTGACACCCTGGCCACATTATCCAGAACTGCAAGGGTATGGAAAAAATTATCTTTGTGACCACGGCCGTCAATAATTTCCGACCCCTTCAGTTCCACCATCTCCGGGAAGATCAGGTTCAATATTCCGGTCTCCTCAAGCATTATAAAACCACGAGAAGGTTTTGCTGCCGCAACAATCATGTTAAGTTCATCCGTAATCCGTTCAGGGGAGACAATCTCCAACCTGGATGCATTTCTGGAAATGGCCTTGTAACAGATCGGATCAATAGAAAAATCAAGTTGTGTGGCAAACCGGATTGCCCGCATCATCCTGAGCGGGTCATCGGAAAACGTAATATCCGGGTCGAGGGGGGTGCGAATCAGTTTCTGTTCCAGATCTTCAATCCCATTAAACGGATCGACCAGATTGGCAAAGGAGGCGGGACGCAGATCCAATGCCATAGCATTGATGGTAAAATCCCTGCGGTTCTGGTCATCTTCAAGTGTACCATCCTCCACCACAGGCTTCCGCGAATTACTGCGATATGACTCCTTACGGGCTCCAACAAATTCAACCTTCCATCCTTTAAAATTGATCATTGCTGTACCGAAGTTTTTGAAAAACTTGACAGGGATTTCTCCTTTAAGTCTTGCAGCTACTGCATGGGCAAAGTCAATACCGCTTCCCAAAACAACTATATCAATATCCTGTTTATGATCCCGTTTCAGGAGAAGGTCCCTGACAAAACCGCCTATTACAAATGCCGGTTGGCCAAGTGTCTCCGAAACGGCAGAAATTACTTCAAAAACAGGGTTGTTCAGATGAGTTTTCATTCGCGACAAAGATACAAAATCCGATTTTGTTGAAATCCTTTTGTGGTAAATTCTACTCGTTGTATATTTGCCAACCCTAATAGTTAATTTATTCACATAAAAATGTTGTTATATGTCTAAACGAACCATTGTTGCCATGCCTGGAGACGGCATCGGAAAAGTTGTCCTGGATGAGGCGATCCGAGTACTTGATGCTGCCGGTTTCGATGCCGATTATGTTCATGGAGATATCGGCTGGGAGTTCTGGTGCACAGAAGGAAATCCTCTCCCGGATCGTACGCTCAAACTCCTCGAAGAGCACAAGATCGGCCTCTTTGGCGCAATCACTTCGAAACCCAAAGATAAAGCGGCTTCCGAACTGGCTCCGGAGTTGAGAGACAAAGGGTATGTATACTACAGTCCCATTGTCAGTATGCGTCAACGGTATGACCTCGACATCTGCATGCGACCGTGTAAAACCTTCAAAGGCAATCCGTTAAACTTCATCCGACGTGGGTTCGGGGGCACAATCGAGGAGCCTCAGGTCGACACAATGATCTTTCGTCAAAACACGGAGGGCCTTTATGGTGGTGTTGAGTGGACCAACCCACCCGATCAGGTCTACGACGCTCTGATGACCCATCCGAAGTTCAAACAGAATTTTGAGTGGTGCCCTCGTCCTGAATTGGCTGTATCCACGAGAATTTTTACAAAGAAATATACTACCCGTATCGTTCGTGCAGCATTTGAGTATGCCAAGTCAAAGGGGTTTGATGCAGTTACTGTTTGCGAAAAACCCAATGTGATCCGTGAAACCTCGGGTATGATGTTGAAAATTGCACAAGAACTTGCAAAAACAGAGTATCCCGATATTTATGTCAACAACACTAACATTGATGCCCAGATGATGTGGCTCACGAAGAATCCGGAAACATACAATGTAATTGTTGCAGGGAATATGTTCGGAGACATCGTATCTGATGGATTTGCCGGTCTGATTGGTGGGTTGGGCTTTGCCTGCAGTGCCAATATCGGTCCTGAGATTGCTGTTTTTGAGCCTACCCATGGATCCGCTCCCAAGTATGAGAAGCTGAATCCATCTATTGTCAATCCCATCGCGATGATCCTTTCCGCTTGTATGATGCTTGATCATATCGGTGAATCACAGATCTCAAACCGGATCCAACAGGCAGTAGCCGATGTTGTGGAGGAGGGTAAGGTGATGACCTATGATATGATGAAACTCCCTGGAAAACAGGATGTAATTGACAAAGGTGCCGCTACCACACAGCAGATGGCGGACGCAGTAATTAAAAAAATAGTGAAATAGTGAAATCGCGAAATGGTGAAATAATATCTTAATTTTCACCATGTCACCATGTCACCATGTCACCATAAATTCACAAGATATGACAAACGAAGTTTTAACCCTCTGGCCCGAGCTGATGTGGATCAGCGATGAAGATCTGCGCGAAAAGACAGCAAGAACATGGGAACTGGCACTTGAGCAAAGTGTACTTACCCCGGCCGACCTTGATCGCATCCCATTTACATTACTTGCCGGTCCTGATATGAAGGTCTCATTCATGGCACATAAACGTTGTGTAGTGCATGTTGCCCGTGAATCTGCCATCAAGATGACTGAGTTTTTCGGTGACGAATTGGTGATCGACATGGATGTACTGATCGCCGGTGCAATTCTCGCAGATGTCGGGAAATTGCTGGAGTATGCACTGGATGAGAACGGAAAGTCTTTCCAGGGTAAATATGGAAAATACCTGCGTCATCCCTTTTCCGGCGTTTCTTTGGCTGAAAAATGCGATGTGCCGCCCGCGATATGTCACATCATAGCCACACATGCCGGAGAGGGACACATGGTAAAACGAACTGTGGAAGCATATATCGTACACCATGCTGACTTTATGACGTTTGAACCGTTTAAAGAGCGATTGAAATGACTATTATTGAAAAGATACTTGCAGGTCACTCAGACCAGCAAACCGTGAAGCCTGGCGATATTGTTGATGTATTGATCGATACCCGGGCGGCACGAGATTTTGGAGGTGCCAATGTGGTTAAGAATCTCCTTGACCACGGTCTGGATGTGGAAGATATTTCGAAAACCATCTTCACGTTTGATTGCAATCCCGGAGGTTCCGACCAGAAATATGCCGCCAACCAGCAGTTTTGCCGTCAGTTTGCCCGCGAAAAAGGGATCAGGGTATATGACGTGAATGCCGGAGTGGGAACTCACCTGGCTATTGACAGTGGGCTTGTATGGCCGGGAAGCACATTTGTATCAACAGATTCGCATGCCAACATTATGGGGGCAATTTGCTCATTCGGACAAGGTATGGGCGACCAGGATATAGCGGCTGCCTGGGCAAAAGGGAAAGTGTGGTTCAAGGTGCCTGAATCAGTTCGGATTAATCTCAATGGGAACAGACCGGAAAATGTAACTGCTAAAGACATCATACTGAACCTGCTCTCCATTTTCGGAGCGAACAAGCTTCTCGGATGCTCAGTTGAGATTTATGGAGAAGAGATGGAAAAACTGACCCTCGACGAACGGATCACAATTTCATCCATGGGGACTGAAATGGGAGCTATTATCGTGCTTTTCCCAACCACCCTAGCCCTTCTCGAAGAGTTGAAAGTCAAAACCGGTAATCTATATGAACCGATGCAAGCCGATCCGGACGCCATCTATTCGAAAAGCTTCGATATCGACATCAGTTCTTTTATTCCAATGGTGGCCAGACCAGGTCATCCCCACGACGATACCTCTGTAGACTCGGTGAAGGGAGAGAAGATCGACTCAGGTTTTATCGGAAGTTGCACGAAC
>CALCGJ010000108.1 GCA_937900965.1 uncultured Bacteroidota bacterium
CAAGGTATATCTTATTGACGCTAAAGACAGGATATTTGGATGCCACGATGTCGCATAGCTCTTCCGCCTGATGCAAGTGAAGGTTTGAGTCCTCGTCGTCGGCAACAAAGGTCATGACATTCCGCCAGGTTGATTGAATCGTATCATTCTTTTCAGCATAGTGAATAATCTTGTCCACAATGGCTTCTGCCTGCTCCAGGTTGGAAACCGGGAAACGGCCCATGCCCAGATCAAGGCTTCCCGAAGAGCCCTGGCCTGAGGCTTCTCCCATAATCCCAAAGTAATCATCCGTGACAAATGTGGTTATCGGCTTAAACGACTCATCCGATTCAAACGTTGGCACAAAATTGGTGTTGTTCGGGATCCGGTCTTTGTAATCGTAGGAACCGTCTCCAAAAAGCAGGATGTATCTGGGGGTATCATTGTCTGCAGGACGTAGGTATAACATTCTGATAAAGTCCCTGATGGCGGTCAGGTCGGGCTGTCCCGACGCAAACTCCTCGTAGATCTGGTTCGTTGCGGCAACGATAACAGATATTCCTGTCTCGCTACGGTGAAATGCTGCCAGCTTATCTGCCTGTTCCCTGAACATGGGATGAGTCACAATGATGAGGGATGCCGGGTTGAGGCCATGCAGGTTCTGATTGGCAACAGGTCCGACCAGTGTCACCGGGTAGAAGCCGGATCCGTCAAAAGCAACGAACTCCTTCAGTACAGGAGTTGGCACAGTAAAATCGTATAATCCGGATGTTGGGTTCCAATTTCCCTGTATAGAACCTATCGCTCCGGGATCTGTTACATCCCAAACTACCATATTCCCCGAAGTACCCGAGATCCCGAAGAGGGAATTCCTGTCACTGTGAACCGAATTGGGATCGCGGAAGGAGAACTGGGGTCCGACCCACTTCAGAAACCGCTGGGCGATCACCTCGATATAGTTCAGCCAGGCCTGGGAAGCCGGGGTTGGAAGGCTGTATTCCAACCGGATGGTTGGTTTCTCCTGGCCTATGGATGTGAGGCTACCCCGCAATTTTGCCTTGGCATATACATTGGTGGATTGCAGGTTGGTATAATCCAATGTGAACTGGTCAACGAGCTCTCCGTCATTGTAGACATACATGGTACTCACATTCGGAGACCGTGCCACTGCATAGGTGTTGATCTGCGCAGAGATTGTTGTAACCACATTGGGGAAATCAAACTGAAACTCGTATGCTGTTTTTGATTCATTAAACTCCTCTCCTACCCAGATTTTGCCTGAACGGATCAGGTTTAGTTTGTCCACATCATGAAACGCATAATCGGTAAAACGGGAGGATATATAATCAGGGGTAGTATCCAGGGAAGCAACAGGTTGAACCCTTTTCCCCTCTCCAAGGTCAGTGGTGATGAAATAGTAGGTGAAGTCAGAATAGATATTCTTTTGATGTGTGAAGGTATTGTTTGATTCGTGAAACAGCCAGATGTCGGGTGACTCACCGTAAAAGATGAAATAATCTCCCGGATCAAAAGATCCGTCATCACCGTCATAAACCAGGATAGAATTTTCCATGAGGTCATCAATTCTCGCCTGATCATTTGCCTCCGGGAGCATACCACCACCATTGCCGTATACCCTGATGTGTGAAGGTACAATCGTGGAAGGGGCCATCCCCATCTCTGCCAGGTCATCGTAGGTTACCCGATGGATGCCGGTTTGTTGTACAGCTATCTTGTACCAGTTGCCTGTGGCTAATACCGACTCGTTGGTTGCAACGTTCCCGCACAATGCAGGCAAGGGAATGAGAAGTATGAGAATAACGTATAGTTTTTGCATAGGTTCGCTTTTTACCGGATGACAACAAGTTTCGACGTGGCCGAATTCTTACTTCCGTCGGGAAGGGTTACAATAGCACGGTAAACATACGTGCCTGTACTGACTTTCCATCCTCCGTCTGCCGTACCATCCCATTCTACCGGCTCAATGCGGTATCCGTGGATATATGGCGTTTTGCGAATGGTTCTCAGTAATTTTCCATACACCGTGTAGATCCTGACCTCGACATCCACCTGCATATTTGTCTGGTTTGACTCAAACGAGATGGTGGTTTTATCCTGGAAAGGATTTGGGTAGTTGAAGAGATGGTCCATAACAAAAGACCCTGAGCTGTGCACAACAAAGCTGATGGAGGCTTCAGAGGAGTTATTGAACACATCCCATACCTTCAGTTTGATTGTATGCCTACCTTCAGAGAGCTTATAAAAAGGGTAACTGATCCAGCCACTCTGATACGTATCCAGATCTGCTACATAATAATCGTTAAGGATCTGCGGATTCTGAGAATCTTCGTCAAGAACAGCTGTGATGTCATGTCCGATTCCATTCCCAACCGTATTGATGCCCGATTCGTCGGTAACATACGCAAGCAGTACCGGGTTCTGGTTTGTGATCCCACCCGAAACAAACCTGTAGTCATTCATATACAGGTTGATATCCGGCCCCTGATTGTCTGTGATCGACTGAGGGTTAAACCCGCCAACAACTACCAGTGTGTCGAAGCCGTTGGCATCAGTTTCAGCGCTTCGGGCATAATAGCTTATTTTCCCGGTTCCATACTTGTATGCGATATCCTTTGGCACGATGAAGGTGAAGTCGAACTGACCATTGATAACCTGCACCTGACCTTTGTAAATCTGGTTTTTCTGAACAAGGAATTCCATCGGGGCATCTCCGTCGTTGCTCAGTGTCATGACCTCTGAAGGTTTGTCAAATACTGTTGGGAACACCAATCCGTTAAAATCGGATGCCAGTGTTCCGTCTGCAAATTGCACCTCCCCCGATATCGTCACCTCCGAAAGCGCCATCAGCGTATCACTCGTTATGTCACTTGTCACGACGTTGAGTTTCGGGTAGGCCATCTTAAGGGCGGGATCTCCCAGCAGGACAAATTTCCGGGTATTGGCAGACGAGGAGGTTCTGTTTTTTGACAGCAGGATCAGGTCGCCCATCCGCAGATACTCGCCGTTAAGCTTTTCAAATGCAACATTGTAGAAATTGGTGGCCAGTGCAAAGTTGCTTCCGGCAAATGTTGGTCGTGTTGTTGTAAAGAGCGCTATTCCGCCGCCTTTGGGGTTTAAAAAAACCCACTCGCCGGCAGATACCCGCTCCGGATCGTCATACCGGCTGAATTCGCAGGTGGCAGTCACAAATACCGGCATGTTGTTGAAGTTGGTCCACGCCTGGATGTCCGGTACTTCAAGCACACGTTCATGCGCCCATCCCACCTCTCCGCCATGGCCGGTATAGTTGATGATTAAGGCACCTTTATTCACCCGTTTGTTGATAGCATCATTCACCTCCAGACAACGTTGTCCTCCGGGTGTTGATATCTGCTGGTAAGCATCCAGGTAAATCTTATCGATATTGTAAACAGCGTACTGCGATGCTATGATCTCAGTCAGATTCTCTACCTGGTTCATATGCAGGTTTCCGTCGCCATCATCGGCTACAAAACAAACCACATTGCGCCAGTCGTTCTTCACCGTATCATTTTCTGAGCAGTAATGAAGAATCTTGTCAACAGCTTCAGTAGCCTCCCGAATCGTCATTACAGGCAAACGTCCTACGCCAAGATCGAGGTTCCCACCGGTTCCCTGTCCTTCGTTGTCATCAAGAAGGGCGAAAAAGTCATCCGTGACAAAGGAGTCTACCGGGTCGAGAGATTCCGGCGATTGATAGGCAAGCACAAAATTGGTATTATTCTCCTCCCTGTTCAAGTAATCAAATGATGCGTCGCCAAACAACAGCAGGTACTTAGGTTCTTCTCCCCCGGGTGCCCGAAGGTACATCATGCGGATAAAATCACGGATAGCCGAAAGATCCTGAGCGCCGGAAGAGAACTCATTGAAGACCTTCTCCGGAGTAGTAATCAGTACCGACAAGCCATTCTTTTCCCGATGAAACTGTGCCAGCCGCTCTGCTTCAGGGACGAATGCAGGATAGGCCACCATCACGTAATCATAGATTCCTGCTCCATGAAGGTCCTGATTCTCCACACGGCCAATAAAGTCAGGCCGGAGATATCCGGATCCGTCATATGCAACAAACCTCCTGAGTGTATCAGTTGGAAGCCGGAATGAACAGGTAGAGCTGGAAAAATTAGTCTGGATGCTCAGCACACTATCAGGGCGGGTCACATCCCACACCTGTACCTGTTGTCCCTGGGTTGTGAGCCTGAATTCGGAGATGTTCCCGCTGCCAGCCGACTCAATGGAACGGAACAGGAGCTGACTGCCGCTTAATTTCAGATGCCTCTTTACGTTGACCTCCAGGTAATTCAAGTAGCCAATAGAGGCTGAACCAGGTTTATTGTAGGTCAGCTGAATATCGATTGAGGGTTGGGCGACTGTGAGACAGCCGGTTTCAATCTTTTCATTGGCATAGGTGGCGAGATAGCTTCCCGACACCTTGGAAATGGAGATAGTGTTCAGGATTTGCCCGTTGACCGCAACAGTGAATGAACTGTTCCCGGATGTCGACCTGGCTGCCACCCGGGTTGTGACACAGACGGGAGAGCTTTGATCAAGGTCGGGAAATGCGAAGGAGTAGTTTCGTTTGAGCGTAACGTCAAAATACTCACCATCAAACCACTCTCTTCCCGATTTGATCAGATTGATATCGTCTTTTTCGTAAAAGGCATAGTCGTCGAAGCGGGTGATGGTTTGGGTGGGTTGAGCTGTTGTTCCGGCTTCGGTGATTAACCGTTTGCCGTTTGCCCCTCCAAAGGTTAAAAAGTAAATCGTGTTGATGGCATAAATATTTTTCCGGTGTTTGAATAACCCGTCGGCGCTGTTGTAATTCCAAACATCCTGCGACTCACCGTAAAAAAGGATATAGTCACCCTGGTTGAACTGGCCGTCTTCTTCGCCAACAACCTGGATAGATAACTCACGCAGGTCGTCAATACGCGGCATGCTGTTAGCCTCGGGGAGCATCCCTCCACCATTGCCATAAACCTTGATTGTACGCGGGTCAATCCCGGAGAGGTTTACTTCAGAGCTTAAAAGATCATCATAAGAGAGAAGATAAACGCCGGAATTCAGAGCTGAGAATTTATACCAGGTACCGGAAGCCAGCACCGAGTTTTCAGCATATGATGCCTGTGAAGATGAAGAGGCCCCTTTTCCGGCATCTGTAAAATAGCAGGTCAGCTTAAATGAAATAACCTTCTCAATCATTCCGCTCCCGGGGTTACTCCTGAAAGGCAGGAGCGAAATCTCTGTATAAGGGACTTTTCGCTGCCGTACAATTGTGGCTGAAGGCTCAATAGTGACCGGTATGGTTGTTGCATCCCCCATCGCAAGGATCTCAGCAGGTGTAAGTGGCTTGTAAACTACTGATGAGAGTTCCACATGGTCAATATTTCCATCCGTACCGGGGAAAGGGCTTCGGTGAAAGAAGACAGGAAGCTTCCCGGAAGCATCGTTCATTGCAGATCCGTCGAAGGTTAAAAGCTGCACCCACTCCCCCGGAGCAACTTCAACGGTTTCTACAGGCCTCCATTGAAGGCTTTTCTGGATTGTTAGCGGGAGCATGGAACTGGCTGCGGAAGGTTGAGCTGTTGTCAACATTGCCGAACTAAAAACCAGTACACTTATGAGGAAAAGGGTTTTATATTTTGGCATATACAGATAGATCAAAATGATGTAATAAAGAACGATTTTTCAGGATACATATTGTCGGATCCCTATATAAATTAACACAGGACATTATTCCCGCAATAAACTTTCTCTTTTTTTCGTATTATTGTGGTGTGAAAAAAGCAGAGTATCCAATATTAAAACACCAAATGACGAGAAAAGTTGCTTGCTTTCTGCTCTTTCTTTTATTGTTTCCAGTGATTCCGCTCACTGCACAGGATCCGCAATTCTCGCAGTTCTATGCAAATCCTCTCTACCTGAACCCTGCCCTGGCAGGCGCTCCCCTGTGTCCCAGGCTCATTGCCAATTACCGGAACCAGTGGCCATCTGTCGAAAAAGCATTCATCACCTACAACGCCTCGTATGATCAGTATGTAAATGTTCTTCACGGAGGAGTTGGCTTGCTCTTTACAGCCGACCGGGCAGGTGGAGGAAATCTCAATACTACGATGATCAGCCTGATGTATGCCTACAAATTCAACATCACCAGCAGAGTTTATGCAAGTGCAGCTCTGCAGACCACTTACTACCAGCGAAGGCTTGTATTTGAGAATCTGATTTTTGAAGACATGATCGACCCTCAAACTGGCGCTATCCTGCCCACATCTGAGAAACTTCCCGACCAGCCCAGTATTGGTGTCCCCGATTTTTCGGCCGGGGTATTTGTAGGATATGAGGATATCATCTACGGTGGTGTTTCAGTCTCGCACCTCACTCAGCCCGACATCGGGTTTTATGCGAATTCAAGCTCAGAGCTTTACATGAAGATTACGGTTCACGCAGGATCTGTGATCAACCTCAGGAAAGGAGGAAGTTACGGGGACGACAGGGAATTTTCCATCTCTCCCAACATCCTTTACCAGCAACAGTTCAAGTACCGCCAGCTTAATTTAGGATTCTACCTTACCTTCGATCCCTTTGTGGGTGGGCTGTGGTTCCGCTATAACTTTGAGAATGCCGATGCAATAATTCCCTTTGTCGGAGTCCATTACAAAAGCCTCCGCGTAGGGTACAGTTACGACTTCACAATAAGCAATCTGAAAGGCGCTTCGGGCGGCGCCCACGAAATTTCTGCGTCGTGGCAGTTCCCCTGCATTGAAAAAAGAAGGCACATACGTGCAATAAAGTGTCCCAGGTTTTAGTTATATATATCGAATTTTCAGGAGAATTTACTATTTTTGCCATGCATTTTCATCATCCACCAATAAAATAGAACCAGATGAAACTTAAAGAGATTCTTCCACTCAGTACCCTGATTGCATTTGTCCTGTTCTCGGTTTCCTGCAAGAAAGAGACCTCCAGTACAACCGGCTGGGCCTACAATGACGTCAAAAATGGCGGATTTGAGGTACGGCCTTACGAGGGACAGCAAACTGGTCCCGGACTGGTTTTCATCGAAGGAGGTACATACACCATGGGCCAAACCCAGGATGATGTGATGTATGAATGGAACAACCAGCCACGCCGTGTAACAGTAGCAAGTTTTTACATGGATGAAACGGAAACACGGAACCTCGACTACCTCGAATACCTTTACTGGCTCAACCGTGTTTATGCTACCGACTATCCGGGAGTATACCGGAAAGCGCTGCCCGACACACTTGTATGGAGAGACAAACTGGCTTACAACGAACCGCTGGTAGAGTATTATTTCCGTCATCCGGCATACCGCAACTACCCGGTTGTGGGAGTTACCTGGAATCAGGCCGGCGACTATGCTGCCTGGAGAACAGACAGGGTGAATGAGATGCTGCTGATCAAAAAAGGCATCCTCGCAATGGATCCTGCACAAAAAAATGAGAACAACTTCAACACGGAAGCCTACCTGGCCGGACAATATGACGGATTGGTCGACAAACCAATGCCCGATCTGAATCCAACCGGTACAGGTACAAGGAAAGTGAAGATGGAAGACGGCATCATGCTTCCGAAATACCGCCTTCCCACAGAAGCCGAATGGGAATATGCCGCTCTCGGTCTGATTGGGAATACCCTCTACGAAAGAGTGGTTGAGAAGAAAAACTATCCCTGGAATGGCAATTACGTGCGCACCAGCGAATCAAGGTATTATGGAAGTTTCTATGATAACTTCAAAAGAGGAACAGGCGACTACATGGGCGTTGCAGGAAACCTGAACGACGGTGCAGATATCCCTGCTCCTGCCGGATCCTATTTTCCTAACGACTATGGCCTCTATAACATGGGAGGTAATGTCAGCGAATGGGTACTGGATGTTTACCGTCCGTTGAGCTCTTACGACGTAGCCGGTCTCCGTCCTTTCCGCGGCAACGTATTCATGACACCTGAAACAGATGAAGAGGGGTTCCTCTCCGAAAAAGACAGCCTTGGCCATTTGAAGTACCGTCAGGTTACAACTGCTGAAGCCATGAATCGGAAAAACTACCGCTCGGCCGATGTAATCAACTACCTCGATGGGGATTATGAGTCACTGATCAATGAAGAAGATTGGAAAAATCCACCCGACAGCCTCTCAACAAATCTCATGTACCAGTATGGTGTAACATCACTGATCACCGACAAAGCACGGGTTTACAAAGGAGCCAGCTGGAAGGATCCTGCCTATTACCTGAGTCCGAGTACACGCCGATTCCTCGACGAATCAGAGGCATCAGATGCAATCGGTTTCCGGTGCGCCATGACGCGTGTTGGTGGTGAGTTTCCGAAGTAAACCGTTTGGATTCAACAAAATGTATTTGTAGGGCAACCCAATTGTTGTAGGGGCGATAAATTAATTGTAGGGGCAATTCATGAATTGCCCCTACTGTTTTATATCATTGCCCCTGTTTTCTTTTCTCTTCCCTTTCCCGAACGCTCATGTTTTTTTCGTACCTTTACCTTCCTGCTTCATTACCTATGGCAACCAACATCCCCGTCACAACCGAAAAGCTCTATCAACTGTTCCGGAAATTTCCTGTCGTTACAACCGACAGCCGGAAGATACCTGCCAGATCCATGTTCTTTGCCCTGAAGGGAGAGAACTTTGACGGGAACCGGTTTGCCGGGCAAGCATTGGAACAGGGAGCTGCAATTGCCATTGTAGATGATCCTGCAGTTGTTAAAGATCACCGGTATATGGTTGTTGATGATGTTCTCCGGAGCCTGCAGCAACTGGCCAGGTTCCACCGGAACAGGATGAATATACCGGTTATCGGCATCACCGGAAGCAATGGAAAGACAACAACCAAAGAGCTGATCCATGCAGTCCTTTCCAGAAAATACCAGACCCTTGCCACGCATGGCAATCTGAACAACCACATTGGTGTTCCACTCACCCTTTTATCGATCACAACCAATACCCAGATAGCTGTTGTTGAAATGGGAGCAAACCATGTTGGGGAGATCGCATTCCTCTGTGAACTGGCACGGCCAACGCATGGCCTGATCACTAACATAGGGCGCGCTCACCTGGAAGGATTTGGTGGATTTGATGGTGTGATCCTCGCAAAAACAGAACTCTACAGTTATTTCAGAAGACACGGAGGGGAGGTCTTTCTCAACCTCGGGGATCCCCTGCTGACCGAACATGCACGAAAGCTTAATTTGTACACGTATGGCCTGATCCCTTCAGCTTCTGTTTCAGGGACACCCGAGCCCGGTTCCGATCGTGTTGCTGTGAAGATCAATTTCCCGAACGGACGAAGCCAGCTTATCCGCTCTTCACTTTTCGGATCATACAATAACCTGAACATGGTTGCCGCAGCCTGTGTAGGATCCTCATTTGGCATCTCCATCGCTTCAATCACAAGGGCCATCGAATCCTATACTCCCGACAACAACCGCTCACAACTTTTTCAAACAGCCCGGAATCTCCTGGTACTGGATGCATACAATGCCAATCCCAGCAGCATGACCATCGCCCTAAAGGATTTCGACCAGGCTTTTCCGGAGAATAAGATAGTAATCCTTGGAGATATGCTCGAACTTGGCAGCGAAACTGAACAGGACCACAGGCAGATCCTTAAATTGCTTGAATCATTGGATTTGAAGCGCGTGTTTCTGGTCGGTCCCGTTTTCTCTCAACTCAATACGCGAAAAAGGTGGCGTACTTTTGCTACTTCAGATATGGCCATGGAGTGGTTTAATTCCCACCCGGTCAAAAAAGCCAATATCCTGCTAAAAGGCTCGAGGGGAATCCAGCTGGAAAAAATCGTGGAATATTTGTAGCTGGATGACTGGATAACTGGATAACTGGATAACTGGATATGGCAATTAATACATGGCAATTAGTGGAAATATAATCGGACTCATGTCCGGCACCTCTCTCGACGGTCTCGACATCGCTTTCTGCAGGTTTGAATCTGTTGAAGGAGTTTGGAATTATCGGATTCTTAACGCAGAAACCATTCCCTACCCGGAGGAGTGGCAAACCCGTCTCAGGAACCTTGACAGAGGATCTGCTGCTGAACTGGCACAAACCGACTGCGACCTTGGGCACTGGATGGGGAAGATGGCCAGTGAGTTCATGGAGAGACATCGGATTCGTGCTGAATTTATTGCCAGTCACGGGCAAACAATCTTCCATCAACCTGCCCTTCGCTGGACTACACAGATCGGCAATGGAGCTGCAATTGCTGCTGAAACCAGGTTGCCGGTGGTGTGTGATTTCCGGTCGACAGATGTAGCCCTGGGCGGACAGGGCGCTCCTTTGGTCCCGATCGGCGACAAGCTTCTTTTTTCAAATTTCAACTACTGCCTCAACCTGGGCGGGTTTGCCAATATCTCTTTTGACCGGAAAGAGACCCGCATTGCATATGATATTTGTCCTGCCAATATGGTGCTGAATACTCTTGCCAACAAGACAGGAAAAGCCTATGACGATAAAGGCGATCTGGCCCGAACCGGCTCCCTCCTCCCCAGCCTCCTCCATTCACTGAACCAGCTCCCATACTATCAGCATCCACCTCCTAAATCATTGGGCAAAGAGTGGGTGGAAAATAACATCCGTACAATCCTGGAAGTGTATCTTACTGATACGCGATATGCGATACGCGATGCACGAAATCAGATTCAGCGTCCAGAATCCAGAGTCCAGGATCCAGGATCCAGGATCCAGGATCTACTTGCCACTTTTTCCGAACATATAGCCATCCAGATAGGAAAGAATACCGGGTCAGACCCAGAGGATACATTACTCATATCGGGCGGAGGTGCACTGAATGAGTTTCTTGTTGAACGAATCCGGCATTATTCAACCCCACAGGTTGTTATCCCCGACATTCAAACCATCCACTTCAAAGAGGCATTGATCTTTGCTTTCCTCGGGCTTCTCCGCTGGAACCAGGAAATTAACATCCTGTCATCTGTCACCGGAGCAAAACGGGATTCTGTTGGTGGGGCGATCTATCTTTGATGACCGCAAAGGACTCAAAGGATTTCACAAAGGCGCGCAGATGAAATCAAAATTATTTCCACATGAAAATTGTTATTATTTTTGTTATAGTTTTTGTATAACCTTTTACCCGTTTTCCCGATTAATGGTAAAAAATCATTATGACGGTAACAACAATTGATCTCTACAACATCTTGAAAAGCAGGATTGGAGAAAAGGAAGCAAAAACACTGGTTGAATTTGTTGAAATTCACGTTGAAAATAAGTTCGAAGAACGAATGAACGAAATCGCTTCAAAAGAGGACATTTACCTTGTTAAAAAAGATCTTTTTGATGCCAGGTCAGAACTGCTGCTCACAATCGAGAAAGTCCGTTCCGACATGATCAAGTGGATGTTCATCTTCTGGGTAGGACAGGTCAGTGTGACTGTGGGGCTGATTTTGCTGGTCATCAGATGAATTACAGGGAAACGTTGTCGTGGCTCTACAGCCAGCTCCCGATGTACCAGCGCATTGGTGCCGCTGCTTATAAAGCCAACCTCGACAACACCATAGCCCTCTGCAACCTCCTTGGAAATCCCCAGAACTATTTCGACTCAATCCATGTGGCCGGCACAAACGGAAAAGGCAGTGTCTCCCACATACTTGCCTCCATATGTCATGAACATGGCCTGAAGACTGGTCTTTATACATCGCCGCACCTGAAAGATTTCCGTGAACGGATCCGGGTCAACGGCCGTATGATACCGAAACAAAAGGTTACCGGCTTCATTAAAAAATACCAGGAGGAGTTTGTCCGGATCCAGCCCAGCTTTTTTGAAATGACCGTTGGAATGGCCTTCGATTACTTCCGTGAAGAAGAGGTTGACATCGCCATTGTAGAGGTGGGTATGGGAGGCCGTCTCGATTCCACAAACATCCTCACCCCACTGGTTTCCGTCATCACCAATATAAGTTATGATCACAAACAGTTCCTGGGCGACACCCTGGAGAAGATTGCGCTCGAAAAAGCAGGTATCATAAAACCGGGTGTACCTGTCGTTATTGGTGAAACCCAGCGGGATCTGGAAGAACTTTTCAGGGAACAGGCAAAAAAGGCAGGCTCACAGATCCTGTTTGCTGACCAAGGTTCACGATACGAGATACACGATACAGGATCCAGCATCCAGGATCCAGGATCCAGGATCAAGCATCCAGCATCCAGCATCCAGCATCCAGAATCAAGCATCCAGGATCTTCTTCCGGGTCTTTATCAACAAAAAAATATCCGGACAACCCTTGCCGTCATCGAAGTTCTACGAAATCCGGCATCAGGCATCAGGCATCAGGTATCTGGCATCCAGCATCCGGCTATCCGGCATGGAATTGCTAACGTAGGCTCCAATACCGGGCTGCAGGGCAGGTGGCACATCCTGGGAGAAAAGCCGCTGACCATATGCGATGTCGGTCACAACGAAGCCGGCATAAGGGAAGTTGTGGGACAACTTAACCAAACTCCGCATAAACATCTCCATATGGTATTCGGACAGGTGAACGATAAAGATATCGGGACCATCCTGGCACTTCTTCCCAAAGAGGCCACCTACTACTTCTGCAAGGCAAACATACCCAGGGGATTGGATGCTGACGAATTAAAGATCCAGGCAGAATCATGGGGACTGACAGGGAACTCTTACGGATCTGTCAGAAAAGCCCTGGCCGCTGCCCGGAAAGAGGCCGGATCCGACGATTTGATATTTATCGGGGGAAGTACGTTTGTGGTGGCTGAAGCTCTTACGTGAATCGTGAATCGTGAATCGTGAATCGTTTGTCTAGAATTTCCTGCCAGTCATGGAATAAATTTTATTTATCATAGAGAGGTTGTTACTTTTGAGTTTATGAAAGTTCTGGTAACACTTGTATGTAGCCTGGTTCTCTCTTGCTGTTCAATCGCCCAGCAGATACCCGACACCGCTTTCACCTTCCCGATCCGTCAGCCTGCCTATCAAAAAGGAGAAGGCCCCCTGGTGTTGATTGATCAGGCACATCACAACTTTCATACGATTAGTACCGGATTTTATGCATTCGGCAAATTACTCGATCAGGACGGCTACGTTGTTCAACCGCTCGGAAAAGCTGTTCTTGATATTGAGATATTGAAGAATTGTGAAATATTGGTA
>CALCGJ010000109.1 GCA_937900965.1 uncultured Bacteroidota bacterium
ACATCTCGGAACTTGTGATGGATGAGTGCAGTGAACTGGGGATCGACCGGCACACACTCTACTCGAAGATGGCAACAATGGGATATATAGGACCACCGATGGCTTTTCTCTGTCTGGACCAGATTCGTAAGGAGGAAAAACTGAATACCGGGGATTTGATCCTGAGTTTCGTAACAGAGGTCAGCAAGTTTATGCAGGCAGGATACATCTTAAAGTACGAAGTTAGAAGTTAAAAGTTAGAATGCAAGTTAGAAGTTGGAACGACCAAGGATCCAGCTATAACATTATGACTAAAAATAAACGATATACGCTATTTTTACTGAGTCCCCGCCAGAGGTATATCAACTATCCGGCGCATACTTACCTGGCGAAGATGTTCGGGAAAAAGAGGTTCATGGTTCCACTTGCCCTTCCCACTATAGCGATGCTAACCCCCGATCATTACAACATCCATATCTACGACGAAGAGATTGAAGATATCCCATTTCACATCAAACCTGACATTGTTGGTGTCACCACCCTTGCAGCAACTGCCAACAGGGCATTCGAACTGGGAGACCATTTCCGGAAAATGGGTTCAAAAGTTGTTTACGGAGGCCCATATGCCTCTTTCCAGGCAGAGATGGCACTGGCACATGGAGACAGTGTGGTGGTTGGTGAGGCAGAGGAGAAATGGGAAAAACTGCTTGAGGACTTTGAACAGGGTAATCTGCAGCCAGTTTACAAAACGAACTCTTATGTAGACTACAAAACCCAAAAACCTCCACGCTGGGACCTGGTTAATATGAAACGAATCTTCCAGGTAGCGGTCCAGGTCTCCAGGGGGTGTCCCTTCAACTGCAATTTTTGCCTGGTAACCAAGAATTTCGGACACAAAATGCGATACCGTGAGATCGATAACGTGGTAGAAGAGATCAAAACCGCCCCTTCGAAATATTTCTTCTTTGTGGACGATAATCTCACAATCAACAAGCGTTATGCAAAAGAGTTAATGGTTGCAATAAAACCCCTGAAGATCTCCTGGGGATGTATGTGCAGCATCGATGTTGCGAAAGACGATGAGTTGCTTGAGACGATGGCGGATGCAGGATGTTTCAACATCCTCATTGGTTTTGAATCACTCAATCCTGAAAGCCTTGATTCTTCCAACAAACACCATAACAGACGGGGAACAATTTACGAAGAGGCTATTCAAAAGATTCACGCACATGGCATGCACATCAACGCCAGTTTTGTCGTAGGATTCGATAACGACAACCTCAATGAGTTCGACAGGATATATGATTTTACATTTAAATACAATCTCCCGAATGTCAACCTCCACTTGCTGAATGCTCCTCCCGGATCTGAGATTTATAAGCGATACCAGCAGGAGGGTCGTTTGATGAACTGCAACCCTGAACTAGGCGTGGGCCATTTCCCCACAATCCACTATATGAAGATGTCGCAGATTGAACTGTTCGACAAGTACATGGCGACCATTGAAAGACTCTATTCATTTGATACAGTTCTTCATAAGGCGCAAAACCTTTTTACTAGCGGAACATTCACAAGGCATGGAGGTGAAATCTCAAACCTGATGAAAGCACGTCTCTCCTGGATCACGCTTAAGGAATTTCTCTTTACCAGGGATAATAAGAAGCGGGCACTCTTCTTCTATATCATCGGTTTGATCCGTTCAAATAAACTTGCCGTTGACAAGGGACTGGGTTTCCTGCTTACAATGCTGGGTTACAGCAGGCATATCCTTGAACACAAGCGAAATATGGTTAAGTACCGAAAAATGATCATCGAACAGGATCAGGGGCCGTGGGTAGGGAGGAAGGGAGGTAGGGAGGTAGGGAGGTAGGGAGGTAGGGAGGTAGGGAGATAGTGAACCGGAGCTCGGCAGAGGCAAATAGCAATATGGTGAGATATGACGACTGACTCAGATAATCCGACATTAAACAACCAGCATCCAGCATCCGGCATCCAGGATCCAGGATCCAGGATCCAGATTATTGGCATCATCGGTCAGGGGAAAATGGGTACAAGCATTTTCTATTCCCTGCTTAGTCTCCCCTATTCCTTACGATGGATCGGAAGCCCGGATGCCGACATTGAGAAACTTCAGCAGAGCCTGGATAAGAAAATCCTTCGCTCCCTAAAAAATGGGGTCATGAGCCAGGACGAATATAACAACCTGAGGCAAAGAACAATTATCTCATCAGATCTCAATCATGTTTCTGATTGCGATATTGTAATCGAGGCAATTCCTGAAGAGTTGTCCATTAAAAAACAACTGTTTGCTGCATTGAACAGGATCACTAAATCTTCCTGCATACTTGCCTCAAATTCTTCCTCAATCAATCCCTCTCAACTTTTTTCCGGAACTGACGGTGACGATAGGATAATCGGGATGCACTACTTTTTTCCGGTCCAGATGAAAGAGATAGTTGAGCTTGTTTTTACGGATGTGACCTCATCAGAAGTCCGCGAGAATGCAATATATTTCTTACTTTATACTAATAAACAAATACTTCAATTAGATGAATCCAATAGCTTTATATTGAACAGATTATTCCTTGATTTTAAAAATGAAACTTACAAAATAGCCGAGCAAGGAAAAGTCTCTGAAGAGCAGTTGGATTTACTAATCAAAGAGCACATTTTTTCGCTTGGTGTCTTTGATTTTATGGATGGTGTTGGGATTGATACGATGCTTTCTTCTGTGAAAAACTATATATCACACTATCCTCATCAGGATTACTATTCGGGTCTCGTAAACAAGCTCCAGTCGCTGGTTGATGCTGGCAATCTTGGGCTGAAATCGGGTCAGGGTTTTTATCGTTATCAAGATGGCCAAAAAATATATCCTGACAGGGATCCGGGTTCAATTAAACAGCTGTCCTCTGAGAGAGAGCGGGAGATAATCGAATTCCTGAGATTCACATACCTGAATACGGCCAAGCGGTTTACGATGCAGTCGGGTTGTACGATTGATGAGATGAACCGCGCAATAAGGGAGTACTTCGGGCTGGCGAAGGGTCCCTTTGAATAATTTTCACCTGCTCCCCCATTCTGTTACGATTTCTTTACGATCTTTGTGATATAAAACGTCAATATTATGAAAAAAACAGGCATTACAATCTTTGCATTAACAGGAATATTAATAATCCTGGCTGCTTTTAACACAGCACCGGATACCACCTTCTCGGATCCGCCAAAGAATATACCGGATTCGGTTTGGGCAGTTGTTGAAAAGTCTTGTTACGACTGTCATTCAAGTGATGGTAATGGCATGGCGAAAGCAAAGATTAACTTCGACAAGTGGGATGATTATTCTTCCGATAAACAGGTATCCAAAGCCCAGGATATCTGTGCCGAGCTCCAAAAAGGAAAAATGCCCCCTTCGAAACATCGCAAAAACAATCCCGAAACCATTCCAACTGATGTTGAGGTAGCCCGCATCTGTACCTGGGTACAACAAATCGGGAAATAGTTACAGTATGGCTAACAAAGTGGTAATCACCGGTATGGGGATCGTCTCATCATTGGGGCTTGATCTGGATACCAACTGGGCGAACCTTGTTGCAGGAAAAAGCGGCATCGGGAATATCACCTTGTTCGATGCCTCAGAATGCCAGACCCGGATTGCAGGCGAATTGCCAGTAAGGTTTGAAGAGCACTACAAACAATATATCAAAAAGCGGGCTGCAGGTCAGATGACCCGGGTGACCAGGATGTGTATTGTTGCAGCAAAAGACGCTGTCACGCACGCTGGAATCAATTTTGAACAGATGGATAAAACCCGCTGTTCCGTTATTATGGGGGTAGTTAGCACAGGGAACTCAAGTGTGGAGAGCAACACAACACCTCAAAATACTGTCTTCAAAAGCATGACCAATGCATTGTCGGCATGGGTATCCCTGGAATACCAGTTGATGGGACCCAATTTCGCAATCAACACCGCATGTGCTTCATCAGCTTATGCACTTGCTTCAGGTTATGATCTGATAAAGAATAACCAGGCTGATGTGGTTATCGTGGGTGGCGCTGACAGTATCATCAATAAAGAAGAGATCGAAGGATTTAATGCGCTCTATGCCATATCCGTACAAAATGACCCTCCTGAAAAGGCCAGCAAACCCTTTGCAGCCGATCGGGATGGATTCGTCATCGGAGAAGGTGCAGGTGTAATCATCCTGGAATCTGAAAAAAATGCTGTCAGGCGCGGCGCTACCATTTTTGCTGAGTTGGCAGGTTACGGATTGAGCAGCGAAGGATATAACATCATGGCTCCGATGAAGGATGGTGAAGGGATGGCATTTACAATGAACAAAGCACTGAGGGATACAGGTATTGCGTTTGAGGAAGTTGACTACATCAATGCTCACGGAACATCAACAGAACTCAATGACAGGTATGAAACTATGGCTATAAAACGGGTCTTTGGAGAAGGTGCTGCGGAAATTCCTGTCTCATCCTCAAAATCCATGCTGGGACATACCATCGGTGCAGCAGGAACCATTGAAGGGATAATCACCGTCTTATCAATTTATCATGATACAATTCCCCCCACAATAAACCTTGACCATCCTGATCCAGACCTGGATCTCGACTATGTACCCCATTCCTCACGAAAACAGGAGGTTCGGATTGCATTGTCCAACTCATTTGGGTTTGGAGGACATAATGCCTGCTTAGTTTTCAGAAAGTATTAACCCGGATACTTTTCCAGCAGAAAAATGCGTATTTTTGCCTCCGATTGATTGAAAAAAAAGAGTGTATGGCTCAGATAACAGAAAATACACGGAATGAGGTACAAGAGGTTGTATATGACTTCTTTGCGGATGAATGTGAAGTTGATGTTTCGGAGATCTCCGAGCAAACAAATATCATCAAAGACCTGGACGGAGATTCGCTTATGTTCTTAGAGCTCATTGAGATCTTCAAGAAGAAATATTCTCTGGAGATTGAGTTGAAAACAATCGGTAAATATGCTGTCAAAAATCCTGTTGAAACAATAGGGCAGCTGATTGATATGCAGATGCTTATCATTGAGCATGAGAACCATATCCTGGAAATAGTTTAAACTTCCTTTTCATTGCCTGATTCAATATCCGCTTTTGTTTTTCCAGCCTTTGTGCGGGATTATCATGATGATAAATCTCTGTTAATAGATGGGTTTGCTGACCATTTCCATCATCAACTGACATTAGCATCGGAGATCGTTGATCCGGATCTCTCCTTTTTTGATCCTGAAAACCAGACCTTTCTGGACCATGAGTTACGAACTCAATATATGGCCTTTATTTTTGGCTGTACCATATCGGAGATACTTCAGGAAAGAGGAATACAGCCCAAACTTCTCTGCGGATACAGTATGGGAATTTACGCAGCATTGGTTCAGGGAGGAGCGATCTCATTCGAGAATGGCCTTTTATTAATACGCAATGCATTTCAGGAGATATCGTATACAAATATGAGCGGCCGGTTTGGTATGGCTGGCATTATCGGACTTACCGAACCCGATATCCGTTCAATCCTGAATTCCTTCCCTGATCTGGAAATTACAAACCAGAACAGCTCCTATTCATTTGTTCTTTCGGGAGGTCAGAAAGACCTGGAGATGGCTTTGGATTTGGCAAGGGAAGAGGGTGCTTTTCACGCACGAATGCTGAATGTGAATGTCCCCTATCATTCCCACCTGCTTAAGTCAGCTGCCCTTCAATTTGCTAAATTCGTATATAGCCTTGATATACATTCACTTAGAATTCCATTGATATCAGTACTCAGCCAGAAAATCCTATACTCCCGGGAAGACATCAAAACAGAGCTTGTTGAGAATCTCTACAAACATTTTAATTGGCATGCTACTCAAACCAGGATGCTGAAAATGGGAATAAACCTGTTTATTGAATGTGGTCCGGGGAAAAGTCTGAAGAAGAATTCGAAATTTATTGAAGGAGATTATCAGTTCCTTTCAATGGATGAGCTGCTAATACGCTGAGGTTCAGGAAATCATCAACCTGTATCCAACATTGTAAACATTCTCTATCACTACGCCATTGTCACCCAGATGTTTCCGCAGGCGCGACACAAATACATCCAGGCTGCGACTGGAAAAAAAATGATCATGGCCCCAAAGTTCAACAAGGAGATCCTCCCTCTTAACAAGTTTCTCGCAATTTTTAACCAGGAAAGAAAACAGCTCTGCTTCTTTGTGAGTTAGTGTATGTATTTGATCTGCAACGGTAAGTCTAAGATTGACATGATCCCACGTCACGTTTTGGTTTATCTCTTTCACACCACTGCCCTCCTCTGGCAAGTGAACAACTCTTCGTTTCAGGAACACTTCGATCTTTAAAACAAGCTCTTCAATGCTGAAAGGCTTCGTTATGTAATCATCCCCTCCCAGTTTGAGCCCATGAATCTTGTCTTCCCTCGCTGACCTTGCCGTGACGAAAATTATGGGCACCTGAAGATCTCGCTCACGAATCTTTTCAGCCAGGGTAAAGCCATCCATTTTAGGGAGCATTATGTCAAGGATACACAGATCATACTTATTCTTCATGAAATTCTCCAACGCATCCTTCCCATTTTCGACAGCTTCGATATCGTATCCATTCATGGTAAGGTTATCCCTTGTTACAAATGAAAGGGTCAGATCATCTTCAACATAGAGTATTTTTGGACGTTCTCTCATCTGTTCATAGATATTACAAATGAACAACCTGCACCAGGCTCACTCTTCAAAGAGATCTTCCATCCGTGTGCAATGCAGGTATTTCTGACATAGTAAAGGCCCAGTCCAAACCCTTTGATATCATGAACATTTCCTGTCGGAATCCTGAAGAACTTTCGGAACACCTTTTTCTGAAATGGTTGAGGGATCCCAGGACCATTATCACTGATTTTAAGGATAATATGTTTATTTTCACAATAGGTTTCAACAGTAATAACAGGGTTTTCGCCACTATATTTTGATGCATTATCCAACAGGTTGTAGATGATGTTTGTCAGGTGAACAGGATCCGCAAAGACCTTTCTCACCTCTTCATCAAGCTTCATCCTGAATGTAAATTCTTTCAATGAGTTACTCCGACAATTTTCCACTACCGGTGCGATCAACTCGTTCAACTCCACCTCTTCCCTTTTCAGTTCAAATCCCGTTTTTTCAATTCGAGCAATCTGTAATACCTTGTCGACCAGCATATTCAGTCGGCTATTCTCTTGCTTTATGATATTCCCGTATGTCTGTAGCCGATCCGGATCCTTAATGATTGAGGGTTGTGTGATGACATCAGCAGAAATATTGATGCTGGAGATAGGCGTTTTGAACTCATGCGTCATATTGTTGATGAAGTCCTTCTGCAACTCTGAGAATCGTTTTTGCCTGAATATCACCAGGATGGAGTAGCTGAAAAACAGAATCAGCGCCAGTAAGACAGCAGATAGGAAAAGCCATATTGTCATGTTACTGACTATTGTACTCTGAATGGAGGGGAACCTGATCCCAAAATAGTAGAGGTACTCACTGTATTTGGGCAGATTCGTAGAGGGTGAGATATTCTTGTTGCCTTCCTGGGAGAGGATGTAGTTCCCATAAACCATCTTGTCGTTATGACAATCATAAATTGCATATTCGTAATCCACATCCAGGCCGATCCTTGCAAACTCATTCTTCAGGTAAAATTCAAGGATATTAGCATCTACCACGCTGTTAATATTCACGACGAAATAGTTGGAAGAGAGTTGATTCACAGGATTCTCATGAGGAGGAACCGCTTGGTTATACAGGTACATTTTCTGAGCAACATTGTTAAGTACAATGGAGATCGATTCATTCACCTGTTTCTCATTCATATTCCAGGCCTTCATAAGCCAATAAATCTGAACTGTGAAGATAGCAATGATAGCAATGGTCCCGAAAAAGATTATAAACCTTACCTGATTGGTTTTCATCCGGAATAGTTGAGAAGTTGAGTTCAAAAATAGATCAAAATCAGCTCATAAACCTAATTTTGGTGACCATTTACATAGTTTTACGTTTCGTTTACATTGTTTTACCTTTCATTAACATGTAAAACCAATTAATGATCGGACTTTTGTGAATCAAACTTAAAAGCTAATAGTATGAAAAAAGTAACACTCCTCTCAATTATCCTCCTGTTTACCGCCTCCATCTCATTGATGGCACAAAAGGAGGTATCCGGCAATACCGATTCTGAAAAGACGGAAAAGAAAGACGGCCCCATTGCTACATATGATAAGACCGTTAATGATTTTGGAGAAATTGCCCAGGGCATCCCGAAAACAGCTGAGTTTCAGCTGACCAATGACGGAAATGAACCGCTTCTTGTCAGCTATGCAAAAGCTTCCTGTGGTTGTACCAATCTTCAGTATTCGAAAGATCCGGTCCTGCCAAAAAAGTCTATGATTATATCTGTAACATACAATGCTGCTGCCCCGGGCAACTTTATCAAAACCATCACAATACAAACCAATGCCGATGAAAATAAGGTGGTTCTTCAGATAAAAGGGAAGGTCATACCCAAAGA
>CALCGJ010000110.1 GCA_937900965.1 uncultured Bacteroidota bacterium
CTGGGAGAATTGAGATCTAATCTTTTACCGTTATACGAGAGAACCACAATACGAATTTGTTCCAAAGATACAGGATAAGCGATACACTATAAGTCAAAATTCATTAATTTTAGCCGCTTCAAGAGAGCCCGGCACATGGATGACATCCAGAAAACTTCCCACCAATTTGACTCTATAGTCAACGTATGCCGTGATATTTTTCTCATGAAGCTCAAAGATTACGGTACAGCCTGGCGGATATTGAGGATCCCTTCTATTACAGACCAGGTATATATCAAGGCGCAACGAATCAGGAGCATTGATACCAAAGGAGCCCGGAAAATCGATGAAGGGATACGGTCGGAGTTTATCGGGATCGTTAATTACTCGGTGATAGCGTTGATCCAACTGGAATTAGGACCCGTGGGAACCCGGGAAGAGCTCCCAACCGCAGAAGGTGAAAAGCTTTATGACTTCTATATCCAGGCTGCCAAAGATCTGATGCTGAATAAAAATCACGATTATGGTGAAGCGTGGAGAAATATGCGCCTGGGTTCTCTTACTGATATCATCCTGATGAAGTTGATGCGCGTGAAGCAGATTGAAGATAATCAGGGAAAAACTTTTATCTCTGAAGGAATCGATGCCAACTATTACGATATAATCAACTATGCAGTATTTGCATTAATAAAGATTGACTATGAAGGTAGTTAGAACTCTGTTTCGGGTCATAGTAGGAATTGTTTTTATCTTTTCCGGGTTCGTTAAAGGAATTGATCCTCTTGGAACTGTTTACCGGATGCAGGATTACTTCCTCGCTTTTGGCACCACCTGGGCAAACGACCTGGCCCTCCCCCTTACCATTTTCCTGTGTGTTCTGGAGTTTTCCCTCGGGATCAGCCTGCTGTTCAACCTATGGATCCGTAAAAGTGCATGGATGCTGATTGCCATGATGACCTATTTCACCGTCCTCACTTTTTTCGATGCCTTCTTCAATCTTGTCTCCGATTGTGGTTGTTTCGGAGATGCGATCAAGATGACCAACACTGAAACATTTCTCAAGAATGTTGTTCTTATGGGAATGGTAGTCCCTATATTCCTATGGCGAAAAAAATTCAAGGGCATGCTGAAACCTCCTGGGGATCTGATCGTGCTTGGAGCAATTATGGTGCTGTTTACCGGTCTGTCTCTTTACTGTCTCTGGCATCTGCCTGTCATCGATTTCCGGGGTTGGAAAACAGGGTCCGAGGTGAATAAAACCAGCGATCAGGCCGTACAGTTCTTTGTTACCTACAAGAATAAGAATACAGGTGAAAGACAGGAGTTTCTTACACCTAACTATCCCTGGAACGACTCCACGTGGCTGGCTAACTGGATCTTTGACAGCCAGCGTGTGGAAGATCCAAACCAGGATGCCATTACCCTGATGATTGAAGATTCCCTTGGAAACGATCTGGCTCAGAACTTTCTGGAGATCCCGGATTACCATTTCTTCGTGGTTGTCTACAGCCTTGAGGAATCCAACAAACCTGCACTGATCCGACTGAAACCATTTTCAGTTGCCGCCTCCCAGGCCGGCTATTCGTTTATCGGACTAACCAGTACTCTCCCACAGGAGGTAGCTGCCTTTAAAGCAGAATCAGGCATTGGGTTTGAGTTCTACAGCTCCGACGATGTGGTGTTGAAAAGCATGATTCGCTCTAATCCTGGCTTAATACTCCTCAAGGATGGGGTCGTCGTAAAAAAATGGCACTATAACGACTTCCCCGGGTGGGAGCAGATCAGGGAGAGGTATATTGATAATTAGATGCCAGATACCGGATGCCGGATACCGGATAACGGATACCGGATAAAACTTTAGCTTAGGTTCCAATCTTTCTTACATCTGGCATCAGGCATCAGGCATCAGGCATCTGGCATCTATGTTTAAGTTTATCCTAAAACGTCTTCTTTACGGACTTCTCGTTCTTCTCGGGGTAGTAGTTGTCATCTTTTTTCTATTTAACGTTCTTCCCGGAGATCCTGCCAGGATGATGCTTGGGCAACGTGCTGACCAGTCGTCGGTGGAGGCTATTAACAAAGACCTGGGCCTTGACAGATCCCTGGCAGTTCAGTTCATCAGCTACCTGAATGATCTCTCCCCGCTGTCTGTTCATAATCGTGTTGACTCTTCAAACTATTGGTATCTCGATAGGGGGAAATACGGATCAGCTACTATGCTGGTTCCATTAGGAAAGAGTGCACTGGTCTTGAAAAAACCATACCTCAGGAAATCGTATCAGTCAAAACGCAACGTCACGGAAATCCTTTCTGAAGCGCTTATCAACACGTTGATTCTTGCCATTGTTGCAATGACTTTCGCCGTTGTGATCGGGATTGCAATTGGTATCCTGACTGCGTTGAAAAGGAATAGCATAACCGACCGGGTTGCTCTTGTCTTCTCTGTTCTTGGGATGTCTGTCCCCTCTTTCTTTGCCGCGATCCTCAATGCCTGGATATTTGCCTTTGTCCTGGTCGACATTACACATCTGAATATGGTAGGCAGCCTGTACTCTGTGGATGATCTGGGTAGGGGAGAGTATCTGGATCTGAAGAACCTGATTCTTCCGGCATTTACTCTTGGTATCCGGCCTCTGGCAATCGTTGTCGAACTTACCCGGAACTCTATGCTCGAAGTTTTATCGCAGGATTATATCCGCACAGCCCGTGCTAAAGGGTTAAGTAACTTCAGTATCGTATTCAAACACGCTCTGAAAAATGCTCTCAACCCTGTCGTGACAGCTATCTCTGGCTGGCTGGCTTCCCTGCTTGCCGGAGCCGTTTTTGTAGAGTATGTTTTCGACTGGAAAGGGATCGGGGTGGTGATCGTCAATGCACTTGATAAATACGACTTTCCTGTTATCATGGGAGCGGTTCTATTCATCTCGGTCGTACTTATCGTGATCAATATTTTGGTGGACATTGTGTATGGACTGTTGGACCCGAGAATCAGGGTACAATAATTGCCATCATTGCCACCATTGCCATCATTGCCATCATTGGGCAAGTTTTCTTGGTTTATATTGATTTTTTCTAACAGTACTTAAGCTTTTCCCTATAATTTTAATTAACTCAACTGCTTCATTAATTAGGGGTATAAGTTTTTCCTGAATGTAATGGTGGGTCTCACCAATCATCTCTAACCAATAGATCGTTTCATCCAATTCTTCTTCAACCACTTTCAGTTTGTAGATAAAATCTTTTCTTGATTTAGATCTGCAAGCTGCCCGGTAATTTGCGCCAACGGAAGTACCGGCTCTGATAAGTTGATTACCCATAGCTTGTGAAGGATATACCTTTGGCAACTCCTTAACCAGATTAAAAATACCAACTGCCAGGAGTTTTGTCCTTGAGATAAGTTGTTGTGGATTCATAATATTTTTCTCATTAATCCGGAAACCAACCATAAGGTTATACGTTGCCCCCCAAAAGTTATTAACAATCTCTATCAAAACTAATAACAGCAATGATGTGCAATGATGGCAATGGTGGCAATGATGTGCAATATCTTTATCTTTGCACAAACCCCAAATCCTATTCCCTATGCGCACTATGATTGTTGCCGGTAACTGGAAGATGAACAAGACGTTCCAGGAAGCCGAAGATCTGACTGCTGAAATCACGAAAGGCGTTGAGAAACTGGGAGCACCGAATGTCGAGGTGATTCTTTGTCCACCTGCTCCTTTTCTCGAGATGGTACTGGACCTCACGGATGAAACGTATGTTGCAGTCGGAGCCCAGAATGTCAGTGAGTTTGATTTCGGAGCCTATACGGGAGAGATCTCTGCTCCGATGCTCCGGTCAATGGAGGTGGAATATTGCATCGTCGGTCATTCAGAGAGGAGAAAATATTTTCAGGAGTCGAATGACCTGCTTGCCCGGAAAGTAAAATCGGTTCTTCGTGCAGGTGTAATTCCGATCTTCTGCTGCGGGGAGCTACTCCCTGAGCGGGAAGCCGGCAACCATGTTAAAGTGGTAAAAAATCAGTTGGAAGAGTCCCTTTTTGATCTTGAAGAGAAGGATTTCAGGAACGTGGTTATAGCCTATGAGCCTGTCTGGGCAATCGGAACGGGTATGACTGCCTCCCCTGAACAGGCCCAGGAGATGCATGCATCCATCAGGGAGCTGATTACCCTGCAATATGGTGAACGTGTGGCGCAGGATGCTACCATTCTTTATGGCGGCAGCTGCAATCCCGGCAATGCCATGGAGCTCTTTTCACAACCTGATGTAGATGGTGGATTGATAGGAGGAGCCTCGTTGAAGGCGGATGAGTTTGTGGAGATCGTTAAAATTGCCATCAATTGCACATGAATTGCCGTGAATTTTAATCTCACGACTCGTATCTACTTTAATTACTTTATTTTCCGGTTCTCCTCCTGCAATCCACCATCCTCCGCCAGATAGAGGTTGCTTCACTTCGTTCGCAATGACACGGGAGCCGATTAAAAGAAGGGAGGGGGAAGGGTGGCGGGCGGTGCATCGCACCGCCCGCCACCCTTCCCCCTTCTTACCACCAATCGCCGTGTCATTGCGAGGAGCAGAGCGACGAAGCAACCTCGTACCGATTACCTTCAACTATGCAAATACAAAATCAACTTAGTATCGACCAACGCCCATAAATTGATCAATTCCTATAAGCTACCAACATTCGTTATCTTTGCACAAACTTCTTAAGCATGAATCCTATTATATATCTTGAGGTTTCTTTTTCTTCTGTTCCTGAAGGGTTTGATGAGATTCTGACCGCTGAACTGGCAGAGATAGGATTCGATAGCTTCAGCGAAGAGGAGCCTCTGTTTCTGGCATATATTCCAGAAGCTGACTTCAATGAAATGGCCGTTCACCAGGTGGTTCAGAAATATCCTGTGCTTAAAGATATTATATGGAGCGTTACCCGGATGCCGTATAAAAACTGGAATGAAGTTTGGGAAAGCTCTTACGAACCTGTCCTGATCGCCGGCCGATGTTACATCCGCGCCCCCTTTCATCCGACATACCCCACCCCCAACCCCTCCCCACTAAGGGAGGGGAGAAAGCCCCCTTCAGGGGGTTTGGGGGTAGCATCCGTTATCGAGATTATCATCGAACCAAAAATGTCCTTCGGCACAGCACATCATGAAACCACGGCACTGATGATTGAAGCGCTGCTCGAAGAAGAGTTGAAAGGGCAACATGTTTTGGATATGGGTTGCGGTACCGGTGTGCTCGCAATCCTTGCTCACAAGCTGGGCGCCAGCACTGTTGTTGCCATTGATAACGATACCTGGGCATTTGAAAATGCGTCAGAAAATGTGTTGAAAAATGAGGCTGTCTCTGTCCATGTTATCAAAGGAGATGTAAATGCTATTCCGAAGGAATTGTTTGATTTGATCCTGGCCAACATAAACCGGAATACACTGGTTGAGCAAATTTCTGTCTATTCAGAGGCTCTGCAGCCAGGAGGAAGGTTAATACTGAGTGGGTTCTATAGTGAAGATTTGCCTGATATTAAAGAGTGTGCAGCACGGCATGGTCTCAGCTTCTCAGCTTCCCGGAAGGAAAACAATTGGACAGCAGCCAAATTTAACCGATGAAAAGATCTGCCTGGTTTCGTTTTATTCACCTCTTGATTTTCTCAGGAATCATCATCTCATTGAATGCACAGCAACTGAAGAGCTTTTCAGGCGATTCAACCAAATTTGTCGGCGAATTGAACCTGCTATTCTCCAATGTCAGCAAAAACGACCAGAAGATTATTAACGAAGCGATGATCCCGTTTATTCAGCACTGGGAATCTGAGCACTTTGATCCGGCGAAAAAGCAAGTCATTTACTCTTTGTGCAACAAGATGCTGAAGAAGCGGATGCGGGCTTTTCCCGATATATACAACTACATCAACGTATTGAATATCTTGTACGATGCGCATCTATCCGATCAGCTGTTTTTTGATTGGAGTACTGTCATGACGACCCTGGCCGATGGGAAATACAGCAGGCATTTCATCAGATTTCTGGAGTTCAGCATTCATCTTTTCGAAGAGAATATGATCTACAAATCCTCTTCCACGGCCTGGAAACTGGTAACTCCTGACTACCGGTTCCGGAATGATTCGGTTCCTGCTTTGGAAGTCTCTCCAACCGATATCATTTGCTACTCTAACCGCGACAGCCTTACGATCTACAATACACAGGGGGTTTATCTGCCGCTGGAGACAAAGTGGACCGGATCGGGCGGGAGGGTCGACTGGCAACGTGCTGGTATTGACGCTTCGAAGGTTTTTGCTAACCTGGTCAACTATGAAATCCAGATGAACTTCTCAAAGTTTGAGGCTGATTCGGTTGAGTTTTACAACAAAAGTTATTTCCCCACACCGCTCACAGGTCGGTTGGTCGATAAGGTTCAGGCCGATGTTGATGAGGAAAAAGCATCTTATCCACGGTTTTATTCCTACGAAAATTTGATTGGGATCCGGGATATTTTCAAAAATATAGATTACCTGGGTGGGTTCTCCATGGTGGGAAGAAAAGTGGTAGGGTTTGGGATTCCCGACCGGGATGCGGAACTGATATTCAAACGGGACAACCTTGAATTTGTGACCATACGATCCAAAACCTTTGTTATTCGCCCAGACCGGATCAACTCAGCAGATGCCTCTGTGACCATCCACTTCGAACAGGACTCAATCTACCATCCCGGACTGGTGATGAAATACCTGGATGAGGCCAAAGAACTTTCGTTGAATAAGAATGAACGTATTGCTGTGATCAGTCCCTGGTTTGATACCTACCATGACATTGAGATCTACAGTGAAGCACTCAGTTGGAAACTGAATGAATCAAAAATCAATTTCGAGGCGATGCCCGGACCTGGAACCTCCAGCAAGGCGATGTTCGAGTCAAGCAATTATTACTCGCTTCAACGATACGAAAAACTTCAGGGTATTGATGTACTGAATCCTCTTCAGATCATTAAAAACTTCACGGAAAGACGAGCTTCGAATGAGTTTACGCTTCAAGAGCTGGTAGAATTCTGGAGAATGCCTCCTGAACAGGTTGAATCACAGCTGTTGCTGTTAAGTGCAAAAGGATTTTTGATCTATGACCAGGAGGACAAAAAGGCTGTAGTGAAAGATAAATTGATTCATTACGTGAACGCAAGCCATGAGAAGACCGATTATGACGAGATATTTTTCTTTTCAGAGGTGAAAGGGAAAAGCAATGCTGTCCTGAACCTCGAAAACTTTGACCTTAAACTACAGGGGATTGCCGGCGTATCACTGTCGGATTCGCAACATGTTTATATTGAACCCAGGAATCAGGAACTGATTTTAAAAGAGAACTGCAACTTCCTCTTTTCCGGGAAGGTAATGGCAGGTTTGTTCGACTTTTACGCGGATAGTTGCTCATTTGACTATAACAATTTCAGGCTCAATATGCCGGCTATCGATACCCTTGAATTTTATGCAGTCAGCCGGAACATAGATCCCAAAACCGGTCGGTATCCAATGAAGAAGGTGCAAACAGCTCTCAACGATCTTAGCGGCTTCCTATTGATCGACGACCCTGGAAATAAAGCCGGATTAAAAAATTATCCCGAATACCCGGTCTTCACAAACCGTGATACAGCTCATGTCAACTGGGATCAACCATATATTCATCACGGAGTTTATGATAAGGAGCGGTTCTATTTTGAGGTGCTGCCCTTCACGATCGCCAGTCTGGATTATATTGATACCGACAGTCTCAAATTTGATGGACATTTGGTCTCAGCAGGAATCTTTCCTGAGATTCCGGAGCCTCTTACAATACGTCCCGACTTCTCCCTTGGTTTTGAGAAATTTACGGAGGCAGGTGGCTATCCGGTATATGGTGGAAAAGGAACCTTTGTTTCCAGAATTGACTTGAGTAACCAGGGATTGCAGGGAGACGGACAGCTTTTATACCTGAATTCAACTTCTGTGTCAGACAAGTTTATCTTTTACCCCGACAGCATGAAGTCACTTGCCCGGGGATTCATTGCAACAGAGCAGATTGCCGCTGTGGAGTATCCCTCGGTAATGGCTGACAGCGTGAAAGAGTTCTGGCTTCCCTATCAGGATTCAATGGTCGTAACCTCCACTGTCAGAAATATGGTGATGTACAACAACGAGGCGCTGTTTAACGGATCGCTTGGATTAACACCGCACGGGCTGAATGGCTCCGGAACCGTTAGAATTGAAGATGCTGAGATGGATTCAGAAGGATTTAATTTCAAACAACACACGTTTGATGCCTTGATTGCGGATTTCAGGATAAAATCATATGACCTGAATGCGCTGGCGATATCAACCCAGAACTACCGGACCCATTTTGATTTTAAAGAACGGCGGGGCGAATTTCGCTCCAACATCGGGATCTCCAGGATGGAGTTTCCGATAAACCAGTACATCTGTTCCATGGACCGGTTCGACTGGATGATCGATAACGAAGAGATCGTTCTTTCGAACGAAGAGAACCAGCAATATGCCATTCCCGATAACCTTAGCCTATCGGAGCTGATTGATGTGGGCTATACCGGAACAGAGTTTATTTCAGTCCATCCCAGGCAGGACTCACTACGGTTCTTTGCCCTTCGTGCGCGGTTTAGCATCCGAACCAATGTGATCAATGCCGAGGAGGTGAAGATCATCAAAGTAGGTGATGCAGCTATTTATCCTGACAGCGGAAAGGTGGAGATCCGGAAGAGCGCAGATATAAGCTTGTTAACAAATGCAAATATTATAGCTAATACTACTACCCGCGAGCATAATTTCTACAATGCTTCGGTGAAAATCCTGGGACGAAAAAAATACTCCGGTTCAGGAACGTATGATTATGTGGACAGGATAGACAGTCACCAGAAAATTTTCTTCGATAAAATCTCTGTCGATACTTCAGGAAATACAGTTGGAAATGGAAGAATCTCAGATTCAGTGGATTTCATGCTTAGTCCTGAGTTCGCTTTTACCGGGAATATCAGGTTGAATGCCCCGGTCAAGGCACTGAATTTTACCGGGACTTTCAGACCAGCGGTGGATTGTTATAATCTTGGTACTAATTGGGTGAAGTTCTCAGCTATGGTTGATCCCGACAATGTTAAACTGCCGGTCTCCGATCCTCCGCAAAACCGGAACTCAGAGAAACTGCTTCTCGGGATGGCCTATTCCAACACCGAGAACGTAATATACCCTGCCTTTTTTACTCCGCGAAGAAGCTTCAGTGATACAATTATGATTACCGCTTCCGGGATGATGGATTACCAGAACTCAACCAATACATTTCGAATTAAACATGCTGAAGCTCAGGATAATACAACGACAACTGGTTCCAGTGTATCCCTCAATACCTATACCTGTACAATGCGTTCGGAAGGAAAGATCAACCTGGGTCTTAATTCTGGTCCTTTGCGGATGGAGAGTTATGGGTCTATGGAGTACTTCATCCTGCCTGATTCTTCTACGTTCCGGCTGGCGATGACCTTTGATTTTCCATTTGAAGAGGATGTGCCGGATAGAATCCGAACCCAGATGACCTCAACAAACCTTCCGGGAATCCAGTTGTTCAATTCCCCCTTTAATTTCGTTTTTGAAGAGCTGGTCGATGAAAAGGATCGGGATAAACTGAAGTCGGAACTTGAGACTGTCGGGAGATTCAGGAGATTCCCTGATGAGCTTTCAAAGATGCTGATTATCGGGGATGTGAAAATGAGCTACGATTCCCTTTCACGTTCTTTTGTCTCCAATGGCCCCATTGGGATCGCTTCTATCCTTGACGGGATGGTCAACCGGTATCTCAGTGGAAAAATCGAGATGACGAAAAAGAGAAACGGCGATGAATTCACATTCTACCTGGAGATATCCCCAAATGACTGGTTCTTTTTCAACTACCGGAATAATGTGATGCAGTTTCTCTCCTCCGATCTTGAGCTGAATGATAAAATCAAAGAGGCACAATTAAGTCGCAAGGAACAAAACCGGGTCAACAAAATATGGCGGGGATATCGCTATACCCTCTCCACCGACCGAAAAAAACGGGATTTCATCCGGCGTTATGAGTTGGGAGAGGAATAAACTTTTAGCCATGAGGCATGAGACATAAGGCATGAACAACATGAACCTGAAACCTGAAACCTGAAACTGAAATAACATGACTGTGTTCTCCATTATATTAGTCATTCTGGCAGCCTATTTAATCGGCTCTATCCCTACAGCTGTATGGGTTGGGAAAGTGTTCTACAGAATTGATATCAGGGAACATGGAAGCGGAAACGCCGGTGCAACCAATACCATACGTATTTTGGGTTATAAAGCTGGCATTCCGGTTCTTCTTTTTGATGTGTTCAAGGGCTGGGTGGCAGTCCAGGTTGCTTTATGGATCCCGCTTCCCGACTTAACCTTCGATGGCTTAACGTATGTCAGAATAGGTTGTGCCATAGCCGCAGTAGTTGGGCATATATTCCCGGTTTATGCCGGATTCCGTGGAGGAAAAGGGGTGGGAACCCTTACCGGGGTTGGGTTGGCCCTCTATCCCATCGCCTTATTGATTGTGCTTGGTATCTTCATCTTAACGCTGGCTATCACAAGGTATGTCTCTCTCTCCTCAATAATTGGGGCATTCTCATTTCCCTTTGTGGTCTTTTTTATCACACATGAGAGAAACATTGCACTATTGGCTCTCGCTATCCTTGTCGCCATATTTATTCCTCTGACACACCGGAAAAATATCAAGCGGCTTTTCCGGGGAGAGGAGAACAGGTTCGATTTTCGGCGAAAGAATGTTAAGAACCAATAAAAACCAACCCGGAGCATCTGTTGTTTATCAAACCGGATTATTGTATATTTGACCGAAATTTAAACTATACAAATTATGAAATTTATCATCTCGAGTTCGCTGCTGCTGAAGAATCTGCAGGCAATAATCGGTGTGATCAATAGCAATAACACCTTGCCCATCCTGGACGATTTCCTTTTCGAGCTTAAAGAGGACGGCTTGAAAGTGACCTCCTCGGATCTTGAGACAACTATGAGTGTCAGCATGAATCCCGACAGGGCTGAAGAGCCTGGCAGCGTGGCTATCCCAGCCAAGATTCTGGTGGATACCCTGAAGACCTTTCCTGATATTCCCCTCTCATTCACCATCAACGATTCAAACCAACTGATTGAGATCTCAGCAGGCGAAGGGAAATACAAGCTTTCTGGACATAAAAACGATGAATATCCAAGAACCCCCTCACTTGAAGAAACTACTTCGATAGAACTTCCATCTGATGTCCTGGCAGAGGCGATCAATAAAACGCTCTTTGCTACCGGAAACGATGAGTTGCGACTTGTACTCTCGGGTGTCTTCTGTGAGCTTTCTCCTGACGACATTACGTTTGTTGCCACTGACGCCCACAAGTTGGTTAAGTATACCCGTACGGATGCTAAATCAACCGATTCGGCTAACTTTATTCTTCCCAAGAAGCCTCTGAACCTGTTGAAAAATATTTTGTTAACGCAGGATGTACCTGTTAAACTGGAGTACAATAAAGCCAATGCTTTTTTCTCCTTCAGCAACATTGAGCTTGTTTGCCGGCTGATTGACGGCAAGTACCCCAATTACGAAGCGGTGATCCCGACAAACAATCCCAACAAACTGACAATTGATCGGTTGTCGTTGCTTACTTCAATCCGCAGGGTGTCAATTTTTGCCAATCAATCTACGCATCAAATCCGGTTTAAGGTGTCTGGTCAGGAGCTTGTCCTTTCTGCAGAAGATATCGATTTTTCCAACGAGGCGAAAGAACGTCTTACCTGTGCATATGAAGGAGACGATATGGAGATCGGTTTCAATTCCAAGTTCATGGTTGAGATGCTGAATAATGCCGAAACCGATGAGGTGCTGATCGAAATGTCAGCTTCCAACCGTGCCGGGATCCTTCTTCCGGTCAATAACGAAAACAAAGCAGAAGATATCCTGATGCTGGTGATGCCGGTAATGCTGGCGAAGTAAGGGCGACCTGCCAGGTCGCCCATACAAAAAAAAAGGCGACCCTCGGGTCGCCTTTTTTTGCATCAATAGTAATTAAACTATGCTTTCTTTACATTGATTGCTTTTTTACCACGTTGATCCTCTGTAATATCAAAAACAACATCATCATTCTCCTGAATCTTGTCGATGATACCGCTGACATGAACAAAAAGATCCTTTTGACTTTCGTCATCAATGATGAAACCAAAACCTTTTCTCTCATTGAAAAATTTTACTTTACCTGTTGACATAATAGTATTATATTAAAAATTAATTGGGGGCAAATATATAAATATTATTTTATATATGTGAAATTATTTAAATAAAAATCAATCCCCCTTATTTGCATGTTGTGCGTCAACGATAGCAATAGTAGTGATATGAACAACTTCCCGAACACTGCATTCCAACGGAACTACGTGAATAGGTTTGTTCATTCCCATAAGGATAGGACCAATGGCATCAGTGCCTCCAATTTCCTGCATTACCTTATAGGCTGCATTGCCGGAGCTTAAGTTTGAGAATATTAAAACATTCGTATCGTGGTCTGCAATCTTGCAAAAAGGGAACTTGGATTTGCGGAGCTCCCTGTTCAGGGCAAAGTTTGCCTGCATCTCTCCGTCAACCAGTAAATCCGGATAATTCTGATGTAAATACTGAGTGGCTTGCCGAACTCTGGCAGGCCCCTGGGTATGTTCTGCCGCTTTGATCGAACCAAAGTTTGAAAAGGAAACCATTGCGATAACAGGTTCTATGCTGAACCGACGAACCGTTTCTGCAGTCAGTAACGCAGTATCTGCCAGTGTTTTCCAATCAGGATCAAGGTTGACAGTCGTATCCGCGAAGAAATAGGGCCCTTTTTTAGTAGCGAGAATGTACATGCCGGCGACCCGGCCCTTGTCCGACCTCGGTCCGATGAGCTGCAACGCAGGTCCCATCACCGCTCCATATTCACTGGTAATACCAGAAACCATCGTATCAGCTTCTCCTGTTTCGACCATCATAATCCCGAAATAATTCCTGTCAAAGGTCAACTCATAAGCTTCATCTTTCGTAATACCTTTTCGCTGCCTTTTTTGCCAGATTAATTCTGCAAAACGATACCTGCGAGCCTCTTCTTCCTTCCCCCTTGGATCGATGATTGTTACTCCATTGAGGTCCAGGTTGTTTTCCGTCAGGATTTGTTGGATTTGCTCCTTATTCCCAAGCAGGATCGGAATGGCGATCCCTTCGTGATACACTTCATTAGCTGCCTTAAGTATCTTTAGATTGGCGCCTTCCGGATAAACGATTCGCTTAGGATCAAGTTTTGCCTTCAGGGTAATTCCCCGCAGGAGCTGGTTTTCAAGACCAAGCCGACGACTTAATTCGGATCTGTATGCATCCCAGTCGGTGATTGGTTTACGTGCTACACCGGAATCCATAGCTGCTTTGGCAACAGCTGGAGAAATAGTTGTGATTAGTCTGATATCCAATGGTTTTGGAATGAAATATTCGCGACCATAGATCAGATTTTTCACATTATATGCTTCGCTAACATTCTCAGGCACATCCTCTTTGGCCAGTTTTGCCAGAGCATAAACGGCGGCAATCTTCATCTCCTCGTTGATGCATGTAGCTCTGACATCAAGGGCTCCTCTGAAAATAAACGGAAAACCCAGAACGTTGTTCACCTGGTTCGGGTAATCGGAACGTCCGGTTGCCATCATCACATCACTCCGGGCATCCATGGCATCTTCGTAAGTAATTTCCGGATCGGGGTTGGCCATAGCAAATACAACAGGATTTGCAGCCATGGAACGGACCATCTCTTTGGAGACAACGTTTTTGGTGGACAAACCCAGGAATACATCCGCACCATTCATAGCCTCTTCCAGGGTATGAATATCCCGGTCAGTGGCAAAAAGTTGTTTGTACTTATTAAGATCTGTTCTGTCTTTACGTAAAACTCCTTTCGTATCGAGCATGACGATGTTCTCTTTTTTTGCTCCAATGGAGACCAGAAGGTTCGTACATGCAATGGCAGATGCCCCTGCTCCGTTTACTACGATCCTGACCTCTTCCTTCTTCTTACCCGCGATTTCTACTGCATTGATCCAACCTGCAGCCGTGATGATGGCAGTCCCGTGCTGATCATCATGCATGATAGGAATTCGCAGCTCTTTCTTCAATCTCTCCTCTATCTCAAAACACTCCGGTGCCTTGATATCTTCCAGGTTAATTCCACCGAATGTAACAGCAATTTGTTTTACCGTTTCTACAAATTCGTCGATATCTTTTGTTTCGATTTCAATATCAAAGACATCGATATCAGCAAAAATCTTGAAAAGCAAGCCTTTCCCTTCCATTACAGGCTTTCCCGCATCCGCTCCAATATCACCCAATCCCAGTACCGCAGTTCCATTGGAGATGACTGCCACTAAATTTCCCTTGGAGGTATACCTGTATATATCGTCCGGATTTTTTTCAATTTCAAGACAGGGGAAAGCAACTCCCGGTGAGTATGCAAGTGATAAGTCTCGTTGCGTTCTGTGTGGTTTGGTAGGGATAACCTCAATTTTTCCGGGGCGTCCTTGTTCATGATACTTCAGTGCATCTGATTTTGTAATTTTTGCCATGGCAAATAAAATTTTTTTAAAGTTAATTAATTCACAAAACTAAGAAATAAATAGACGTCCATGTGTTCATCAGAGAAAATCTTTTCACCGGTCATTAAGCGGTTTCCCTGTCAGGATGGAACGGGTAAAGGTAGTTAAACTTGGCGTTCCTCCATATATTTTGTAGTTTTGCGACTTAGACCATCCCCACGGTTAGATCAATTAATTTTTTAAGAATATGACAGATACGAATCATACATTGATTGACCTCTCAAAAGAAGATCTTTTGGAAGAGATGTGGAAGGCAGCACCCATAATAAAGAGTATCCTTGAGAATAGCGGGGACCCGGAACGGGCCAGGGATAAATTCTTTCATTATCTGAATGATCTTGAGCGGAGTTTCTTCAATATTTATTCTGAAAAGCCATATAATTTTCACCAGGTAGAAAAAAACATGGCTAAGGAGTGCATCCGGGTGCTGAAAAATATCATCCGGACAGAGAATGAAAACCTCACCGGTTTTTCAGCATTTATGGTACTCTACAAACTGTCTAAGAATGAAACAGATATTCTCTCTTCTGTCAGAAAAGGATTTCTGGCTGAATTTCTGTATCTCTTTCGTGGTATCAGTGGAGACCTGTTTGTAGCAGACAAAGTGGATTTGTTAGATACCGTTGGAAAGTCGGCCGGTAAGGTCAGATCGAGGATCCTCGACCGATATTCGAAACTCCTGATGAGCAGCTTCGCAAAAATGAAAAGTGGTCTCGATCAGGATATTATTGACAGACGGTTGAAGCTACGAAACAAGATCCTTAAATATTTTGATGCCAGCGAAGGAGACTGGTCAGATTATAAGTGGCAGCTCCGGTATGTGATCAAGGATCTTAACACCCTGCGGGATCTGGTCCACCTGGATGAGGATGAGATCCAGGGACTTAAGCTTGCAAAGAAATACCGGATCCCTGTTCAAATCACACCCTATTACCTCTCCCTCTTTAGCGAAAGAGGCAGAAATAAATTCGATGAGGGAATCAGGGCACAGGTGATTCCTAGTGTTACCTACTGCGAAAATGTCAACAGGAACCAACTGGAAAAAACCGATATGGATTTCATGGGTGAGCAATCAACCAGCCCCATTGATGCCGTAACCCGCAGATATCCACAGATCGTGATATTAAAGCCGCTTGACACCTGTCCGCAGATCTGCGTCTATTGCCAGAGGAATTGGGAGATCAAGGATATTGATGAAGCCATTGTCACGCACCAAAAGGTTCAGGACGCCATCGAATGGATACGGGACCATAAATACATTACAGAGGTTCTTCTGACCGGGGGCGATCCCCTGACCATGAACAACAGGGTCCTCCTTCAGATCATTCAATCTGTTGCTGAAATTGACCATGTGGAGCGGATCCGTATCGGGACCCGTACCCTGGTGACACTTCCATATCGTTGGGACCAGGAATTCATCGATAAACTGGAGCAATATAATGTGCTTGGGAAACGTGAAGTTTGTATCATTACCCATTTTGAATACCCTCCGGAGATCACCCCCGAGGTTCTCTCCGTTATCAAACGAATCAGGAAAGCCGGGATCAGCATTTATAACCAGCTTGTGTACACATACTATAACAGCAAACAATATGAGCTTTGCTACATGAGAAGGATGATGAAACTCTCGGGGATTGATCCCTACTACACCTTCAATACGAAAGGGAAAGAGGAGACAATCGATTTCCGGATACCTATTGCCCGCATACAACAGGAGCGCAAAGAGGAGGCCCGGTTACTCCCTGGTATCGTAAGAACCGATGAACCTGTTTTCAATGTACCGAAACTTGGAAAATCGCACCTGCGTGCATGGCAGGATCATGAACCTGTGATGATTACACCCAGAGGCGAACGTATCTACCGGTTCTATCCCTGGGAGTCAAGAATCGCCATCGTTGATGACTATCTCTACACTGACATCTCTATCTATGATTACCTGAAAAGGCTTCATGAAGATGGAGAGGATATCAGCAAGTATCAGTCGATGTGGTACTATTTTTAATTTACCTCATCCCCTGGCCCCTTCTCCTAAATGAGAAGGGGAGTTGTTCCCTCTCCTTGAGGAGAGGGTTAGGGTGAGGTGTGTTACTTCTGCACCACTACCTTACTGAACAATTTCCCGTTGGCATTCGAGACCTCCAGGATGTAGCTTCCCTGTGGCAGGTGTTTGACGTCAACAGGAAGGTTCAACTCCCCTCTTACATCAATGTTCTGAAGTTCGTGAACGACCTCTCCTGTGGCGCCAATCATACGAATGTTCACCTGTTCGTTTGAACGGGTGGTCATATGTAGCGTAAATGAACCGTTGTTAGGATTGGGGAAGAGTGTAAGCTTCAGCTGATCTGCAAGCTCATTAATGCCCGTACAATCCTTAAACGTAATAGTCACTTCGTCTGATCCGTCACAACCATTCACGCTGGTGACTGTAACCTGGTAAAGCTGGCTGCCAATTCCAACACCGGTAGAGTCGACCGTAATCATCGCTGTGGTCTCTCCTCCGGGTGCCCATAGATAACCGGCGGCATCCGGTGTGGTAGCATCGAGGGTATAACTCAGCTGGGCACAAACAGCCGTGTCCTGGCCAAGATCGACCACAGGTGTGGGAGAGATGGTAAGGACCATCATGTCCTCGGCGGGATCACAAATTCCGGAACTTGCTGCCACTAGTCTAAGAGTAGCTGAACCGGTAATAATATCCTGTCCACCAGGAAGATAGGTTGGGTTGACAATGTGAATATCATTGAATGTTCCGTCTCCTTCAGTTTCCCAGGTTAATTCTGTATAGTTTGATGCTGTTGCATTACTCAGTTCATATCCTGCCGGGCATCCTGAAGCATCAGATCCGGCATCGGCCTGAGGAGGTGATTCAATGGTTAGAGTCATCTCGTCTGTGACAATGATGCTTCCATCACCGTAAGCAGTAATAGTCAGTATCACACTGCCTGCGATAATATCTTCCGGACTTGGTGTGTAGAGAGGATTATAGATGGTTGGATCATCAAATATACCTGTTCCGCTGGTTGTCCAGAGAACTGAATCGTAACCGATTGCAGCGCTCATCAATTGAAATGATGAACCGGCACAAATTCCGTCATCACTCCCGGCTGAGGCAGCCGTCTGGTACTCAGGCGGAAAAATGATGTAATCAGTCCAGCCCTGATCATCTCCGAAACTAACGGAACTGTTTTTCACATATTCCCATGTGAAGGTGTGAGGGCCTGCCATCACAGGATAGGATTGGTATTGCCAATCCTGATTCCCGGCCCAGGTACCAACAAGCAGGGTGTCGATATAGAAATTCAGCCTGTCGTTGAAGATCTCCGACGAGACCTTCCTGTGGAATGAGATCGTGTCGTCAAGCAGAACGTTGTAGCTGATAACCAAACCTGACATCTGGTCATCATTGATATCGCCCGAGTGTGCTGAATAGTTTCCTTCCCATTTTACATCCGGATCGATCACCCAGTCCTGGTTACCGCTGAAACTCCATGGGAATTTCAGAAAATTACCGGTTTCCCAGTCCTCTACGTTGAGTCCGATCTTCGTGTTTTTATAGAATTCATCCATACCGAACTCCCAGGTAGCTATGTTGTGGAATGTTGTGGCAGAACCATACGGACAATCCAGGCTTACAACAACGGAGAAGTCGGCATTGACCGATTGTCCGGGCGACAGCGCCCCCAGTTCCTGAGTATCATCTGGGATGGCTACGAACGAATTACTGGAAGCCAGCATACTTACAATGTCGTTGGCTTCATACTCCCCGGTATTTTTTGTCAGGCAACTGATCACAGCAGACTCTCCGGGATCAAGCCTTCCGTTATTATTTCCGGTAGCATCGTTGATCGACATACTCAGGATCGTAACCGCTGGTGCATGGGCCTCAATGTCAAAGAAACTGACAGTGGTACTGTCAAGGGAATTGACTGATGTTACCCGGAATGTCACGAAATACCCATCAGGAATATAGCTTGAAACCTCGAATTTAAAGGCATCCATCATAGTAAGAGACTCACCGATGCCGAAATCACCGTAAAACTCCGTACTGTCTTCAAACGTAATGTAAGGCGACTCTGTAGAAAGTGTTACAGTGACGCTGTCGGCTTCCAGGTCTCCGTTGTTGATCATCTCAAGTCCCAACAGGATCGTCTCTCCGTAATCCATTCTTCCGTTTATGTGAACCGATGTTGAATCGTTGATAAAGTCTTCCTGGTATACTACCTGGGATGCCGGAACTACAAGGGAGATAGGGGAGACGTACGTCATGGCATATCCCAGGCGATTGTCAGTCCAGCAGGGATAAACTTGTCCGTTGTAAGCATCGATACCGAGGTAATCCCCGAAATATCCTCCTGCCATGCCGGGAATGGGTGAAGGGGTCCAGGAGACATCACTTACCTTCATATCTTCCCAGGTATCGCCACCGTCCTGCGACCAGGCCATCCAGGCTTCGCACTGGTTGTTGTTCACATTGCGGTTATCATAATAGACCACAGCGAGATTCCCGTTCGCCTGGTCACAGGCCATCCAGCACATATAATGTGTTTTTCCCTGCCCGATAGGATCCTGGTTTACCTTTAGCGGAGTTGACCATGTTGCTCCCTGGTCAGTTGATTTGATCATATAAACATCACAACCTGAACCGCTGTTGATGCCTGGAACTCCGATATTCGGCCATACGATGTAAATGGTTCCCCGGTAAGGACTGTTGCTGATGTCGCATGCCATGGAGGGAAAGGAATTTACGCGTTGATTCTGGGGAACACCTGACGTACGAATGCCCCGAATGTTGTTGAGCGCTCTGAACCCGGGCTGCCAGGTTATTCCGCCGTCAAGTGATTTGGAAAACCCGATTGCCTTCTCATCTCCCGGCCAGCTGTCATAAACAGACCATGCAGCATATGCCTCCCCATCAGGGCCGGTCTTGAAGTTGATTCCCTGGTTGTGACTGCCGGCGCTGGTGCCCTGGCTTATGTTGATCTTGGGCTCCCAGCTGGTTCCATAGGTGATCGATCTTGAAACCTGGATGTTATTGCTCTCCATCCAGCCGTTGTACATGTATCCGTTAAAGGAACTAGTAGGGCTGTTGTCTACCCATAAATGGTTTTTATCAAGGATGTTGAAAATACTTCCGTTGGCTGTGACTGATGCACTCCAGGTTGCACCCTCGTCGTCAGACCAGGCAACACTCTGCCCGTAGCTGTTGTTGATATATCCAATAAAATACCGGCCATTCGTATTGATCAGTGAAACGGGGTCGCCCTGGTTAGTACCAACCGGCCCCTGGATTGATCCACCCCAGGAAAGCCCTCCATCATGGGAATCCAGGCGGTCGGCTCCATAAAAGTTCGAGGTACTTGGCCAGTTGCCGGAATTGTTTGAGTTGAGAACATTGGATGAATTATTCAGATTTACAAAAATGGAGTTTTCACTTTGATGCGACGATTCAGTCGTAACCGGTACATCCGGTGAGTCATCCACCAGCACTCCATCAATCAGAACCTTTGTCCCGCTGAATTTTGCATGGGGGATCGGAATAAATGGCTGCACAGGGACCAGTCCCAGTTCGGCCATGGCCCGCCAGTATCCCATGTTGTCGATCCGGGTATCAGGTTGGTAACCCGGAGGAAGGATGATATTATCCTGTGCTGTTATCACAGGAATAAACAGAAACATCGAACTGGCAACGGCCAATAGTGTAAAGAACTTTTTCATGATCGAACTGATTTGATGTGGTTTTATGAATATCTCTGGACAAAGATACAAATATTGAAAATTAGTTATTTAAAGTTATTATAAATAGCGACACATATCACAAGTTATTAATATATTTGTAGTCCTATATCTAAATACTTTTTTTTATGCAAGCCAGGGTCAGGCAGTTCAGTATAATGATGATAGCATCCTTAATGCTCTTCAGCACCACGGGAGTTGCGATCTATCATCATATCTGCGGATGTCCTGTTCCAGTGGCTCAGACAACCAAAGTTTCAGATCACGAACACAGTTGTTGTGCAGTTGCAGAAATTCAGTCGGACCCGATTTGCTGTACCGATGAGAACCATGATGCATGTGATTCAGAGCACCACGACGGATGCAAAAACGAAGTTACCTATCTCAAGGCGCCAATTATCTTCATGATGCCGGTTCAGGAACTGGCTGTTTCTGAGCTCTCCTTCGAGATCCCGCTGCTTCGTCGGTTCACTCCTCGCAGTGACAATGATGCCGGATTATCTGATGAATGGCTTCGTCCTGAACCTCTTATTCACTCCTATGTGATGCCTCCCCGAGCGGGCGGTTCCCTTGTAATTCTCCTTCATTCCATCAAAATACCCTTCCCGGAAGATATTGCATAAGTCACACTGAATTGTTCGGTGTGACCCCTTTGCGTCCTTAGCGCCTTAGCGCCTTTGCGGTAAAAGTCTTAAACCACAAAGGAGCACCAAGGATGGCACAAAGGACTCGAAGGGAGAATTCTCAGTATTTTGAATTGTTTCGAAAAATTCCTTACACAATGCTCAACAAAATCATTGGATATTTCCTGAAAAACAGGCTGCTCTCCATGCTGATCCTGATCACCTTTATTGTGTGGGGTCTATCTACTGCGCCGTTCAACTGGAACCTTGGTTTCATGCCTCGTGATCCTGTACCTGTTGATGCCATCCCTGATATCGGTGAAAACCAGCAGATTGTTGCTACCGAATGGATGGGGCGGTCGCCAAAGGATATCGAAGACCAGGTAACCTACCCGTTATCTTCAGCCCTGCTGGGCATCCCCGGGGTGAATACGATCCGCAGTACCTCCATGTTTGGGATGTCATTCATCTATATCATCTTTACCGATGATGTGGATTTCTACTGGAGCCGCTCCCGGATCCTGGAAAAACTCAACTCGCTTCCTTCAGGAACATTGCCAGAAGGCGTGCAACCTACCCTCGGTCCTGATGCTACCGCACTGGGTCAGATTTACTGGTATACACTGGAGGGGAGAAACCCCGAAACCGGTGAGCCAACAGGAGGCTGGACGCCTGAAGAGTTGCGAACACTTCAGGATTTCTACGTGAAGTACAGCCTGGCTACGGCTGAGGGAGTTTCTGAAGTAGCCTCCGTAGGTGGGTTCATCAAGGAGTACCAGGTAGATATCAACCCTGAAGCCCTTAAGGCTTTTGGAGTTTCCATGATGGATGTGATGAATGCGGTGAAGAAAAGTAACCTCGATATTGGGGCGGAGACGATCGAAATGAACCAGGTGGAGTACCTGATCCGGGGACTGGGTTATATCAGGAGTCTGGAAGACCTGGAGAACTCTGTGATCGTGGCAATGAACAATACCCCTGTCAGGATCAAGGATGTGGCACGTGTTTCGTTTGGCCCGGCTCCACGCCGTGGCGGCCTCGATAAAGAGGGATCAGAGGCAGTTGGAGGGGTGGTGGTTGCCAGGTATGGATCCAATCCCATGGAGGTGATCGACAATGTGAAAGAGAAGATCATCGAGATTGATCAGGGTCTTCCTCAAAAGGTACTGCCCGACGGCACCATCTCGAAAGTTACAGTAATCCCTTTTTACGACCGTACCGGACTGATCAGGGAGACAATCGGAACCCTGGAATCGGCGCTCTCTCATGAGATTCTCATAAGTATCATAGTGATCCTTGTGTTGGTTCTGAATCTCAGGGCCTCAATCATTATCTCCGGCCTACTGCCGGTAGCCGTACTGATGACATTCATTGTGATGAGGTACCTCGGGGTGGAAGCTAATATCGTGGCATTGTCGGGCATTGCAATCGCTATTGGTGTAATGGTTGATGTAGGGATCATCTTCGTTGAAAATATTCTTCGGCATCTGGAGATGCCTGGAAACAAAAGAGCTAAAGGACCAAGACTGCTGGAGGTGATCAGGGAGGCTACCACTGAAGTATCGCCTGCTGTGACCGTGGCACTGGCAACCGTTGTAGTCAGCTTCCTGCCGGTCTTCTTCATGATGGCTTCAGAAGGAAAACTATTCCGGCCGCTTGCTTTTACAAAAACATTTGCACTCACCGCCTCATTCATCCTGGGTATTGTGGTGTTGCCAACACTTTCCTACTATATTCTCTCAGTCAGGTTTGACCGGAAGAGAGTCAGGATAGGATGGAATACACTGCTTATCCTGGCCGGGATCGTTTTGATGGCCGTTTGGGGAGACTGGGTAGCTCTTGGGTTAACAGCTATTGGTATCAATAACCTGCTGGAATCGTGGCTGAGGCGGAAAAACGACAACCTCCATAACCTCATCAACATCGCCATCATCCTGCTTTTTGCCACCTGGTTCCTGGCTTCAGAGTGGCTACCTTTGGGGGCGCACAACAGCGCCTTTCTGAACTTCTTATTTGTTTCGGCAATCATTGCCCTGATCCTGCTGTTACTCTCTATTGTTGTGAAATTCTATGAACCATTGCTGAGGTGGTGTCTGAGAAACAAGTGGCAGTTCCTCTCCATTCCTTTGATAACAATTCTATTTGGAGTCGTGATCTGGCTGGGTTTCAACCGCACCTTCGGATTCGTTACCAACACGTTTCAGGTTGTGAATCTTGATCTGCGGGAGACTGCCCTCTGGAAAAAATCCTCCTCTGCTTTCCCCGGCATAGGAAAGGAATTTATGCCTTCGCTTGATGAAGGATCCTTCTTGCTGATGCCGACAAGTATGCCACATACCAGTATTGAAAAGAACCTGGAATACATTGAGCAGCTGGATCGTGGTATGACCGCTATCCCAGAAGTGGAGATGGCTGTTGGAAAGTGGGGACGGGTAAACTCGGCTCTCGACCCTGCGCCCGTTCAGATGTTTGAGAATACGATCAACTACCGTCCGGAATTTATCCTGGATGAAAATGGTCATAGGATGCGGTTTAAAATGAACAGGTCGGGTAGTTTTATCCTGATCGACAGTACAACGTATAATCCTGCGGAAGCTGGCTTCCGGATCATCCAGGCGGATAGCCTGATCCCTGATCGGAGGGGAGAGTATTTCAGGCAATGGCGTGAGGAGATCAGATCTCCCGACGACATCTGGGAAGAGATCGTGAAGGTTACAAACCTGCCCGGATTGACGTCGGCGCCGAAGCTTCAGCCCATTGAGACCCGGCTGGTGATGTTATCTACCGGCATGCGCGCACCGATGGGAATCAAGGTTTATGGCCCTGATCTTCAGTCTATAGAGGACGCTGGGATGGCATTTGAACAGGCTATGAAAGAGGTCCCTTCAGTAAAACCGGCTTCGGTATTCTACGATAGAGCTGTGGGAGCGCCATACCTTGAGATTACGCTGAACCGGGAAGCGATGGCACGTTTTGGGATGACAGTAAGTGATGTGCAGGAGGTGCTGGGAGTTGCTGTTGGAGGAATGTCGCTGGGAACCTCCGTGGAGGGGCGTGAGCGGTTCCCGATCAGGGTACGTTATGCCCGGGAACTTCGGGATAACCCGGAAGATATCGGCAGGATACTGATCCCTGCCATGAGCGGAGCGCAGGTCCCACTCAGTGAAATAGCTTCTATCGATTATACACGCGGAGCCCAGATGATCAGAAGCGAGAACACATTTCTCGTCGGCTATGTCATCTTCGATAAGATCGCCGGGAAAGCAGAAGTGGATGTGGTGGATGAGGCAAGAGTAATAATCAGTGAAAAGATTAAGAGAGGTGAATTGATTCTCCCTCCTAATGTCACCTTTAAATTCGCCGGAAATTATGAGCAGCAGGTCAGGGCAACCAAACAGCTTGCTGTTCTGATCCCGGTGAGTCTGATCATTATTTTCCTGTTGCTCTTCTTCCAGTTCCGGACAATTACCGCCTCTTTCATTCATTTCTCCGGTGTCTTTGTGGCTTTCGCAGGAGGATTTATAATGCTTTGGCTCTATAGCCAGGGTTGGTTTATGAACTTCTCCTTTGCGGGCACCGATATGCGGGAACTCTTCCAGATACACACCATCAACCTGAGCGTAGCCGTGTGGGTGGGGTTTATTGCACTGTTTGGCATCGCCACCAACGACGGTGTGATCATGGGAACCTATATCCACCAGGTATTTGAGCATAAAAAGCCCTCTACCGTCTATGAGGTTCAGGAAGCTGTAGTGGAGGCGGGAAAAAAGAGGGTCCGGCCGGCTATGATGACTGCTGCCACCACGATCATTGCTCTGCTTCCGGTACTTACATCCACCGGGAAAGGAGCCGATATCATGGTGCCGATGGCTATCCCCACATTCGGCGGGATGATCATCCAGATGATGACCATCTTCGTAGTTCCTGTGATGCAGGCGATGTGGAGGGAAAGAGCTGTTAAGAGGGAAGAAGGGCGAAGGACGAGGGACGAAGGACGAGGGACGAAGGATGATGGACGAGGGATGATGGACGAGGGAATTGAAAATTGAAAATATTGAGTATTATGAAGTGTGTTAATATGATCCGATATCAGTGGAGAAGGAGGATTGCTTCCAGGCTTCTGTGTGTGATCCTTTTAGGGTTCATGGTTCTCGCGATCGGAGGGGCCGTGAAAGGGCAGACCTATCTGCATGACTCCCTGACAGCCTACCTGGAACTTGCAGCCAGAAACAACCCCACTGTTCAGGCAAAGTTTAACGAATACCTGGCGGCACTGGAGAGAGTTCCGCAGGCAGGCGGACTGCCTGATCCGGAGTTAAGCTTCGGAATATTCATCAAACCAATGGCCCAGGTAAACGGGAGTCAGGTAGCTGATTTTCAGATTATGCAAATGTTTCCCTGGTTGGGAGCCCTCAGCTCTGCAAGGGATGAAGCTTCGCTGATGGCAAAGGCAAAGTACGAGGCCTTTCGTGAGGTTAAGCAGGTGGTTTTTTTCAACCTGAGAAAAGAATGGATGAATCTCTACCTGAATCAGAAACGGATAGAGATCGTACAGGACAACCTGGATATCCTGAAAACGATCGAACGAATTGCCATAACACGATTCTCCTCTTCATCAGGCAGTAAGACGGTTTCTGTGCAACGTCAGCCTTTAGTCTCGGCAGGCATGCCGGTGCAACAGAGAGGGATGAATGCCGGAGCTTCCTCTTCAGGGATGCAGGGAGGAATGAGTGATGAGTCCAATGGTTCAGGGATCCCCGGAGAGATGAACAACGGCAACCCTATGGGAAGCATGGATGGAACATCAGGTCTGATCACGCTCTACCGGATACAGATTGAGATGGGGGATCTGGAGAACAGCCTGGCCGATTGGATCAGCAAAACCTCAGTGCTGGAGGCATCTGTCAACAGTCTTCTGAACCGGCATCCGGCCACTCCAATATACATATCCGATACCCTGATTCAGGATTCACTGACCGGAACGCTTCAGATGATCCGAAACAACATGATGACACAGAATACGATGCTCACGATGCTGGGGGCTGAGAAATCGGCCTTCGATGAACGGATCCGCATGACGAAACGGATGAGTTACCCGATGTTCGGAGTCGGAGTGGACTACATGCTGATGAAAGAGCGACCGGGTGTGACCTCCGACATGAACGGAATGGATATGATAATGCCTATGGGGAAGATCACCATCCCGATTTACCGGGGGAAGTACAAAGCGATGCGGAAAGAGGCAGAATTTCTGAGCCTTTCGGTTCAATCACAGATCAGTGCCACGGAGAATATGCTGTCTGTGGAATATTCCGAAACCCTGAGGAATCTGGAAGATGCATCACGCAGTCTCAAACTGTTTACCCGGCAGGCTGCTCTGGCTGAGAAGACACTAACGCTGATGATCAGTGAATTCAGTGTCTCAGGTGCGGGGTTTGATGAGTTGCTGAAAATCAGGCAGCAGTTGCTTGATTATGAATTCAGAAAAGAGGAGGCTGTTGTCGATTACAACACTGCCATTGCGGGATTCGACCGGTTAATGGCGGCATCAGGGAGCAATGAATAAAAAAAACAAAAGATTAGAACTATGAAAAGAGAGAAGATAATCATCCGGGCAAGGCGCAGCGCTTTTGTAAAAGCGCTGATTTTTATATCATTTGGTATTCTTGTTGGATGGATGCTGTTTCACACGCCGGGTTCCACAGTTACTACAGAGGGGCACGACCATGAAAAAGAGACGACTCAACCCGAAATATGGACCTGCTCCATGCATCCGCAATTCCAGCTTCCTGATCCTGGGAAATGCCCGATCTGTGCAATGGATCTCATTCCACTGATCAAAGGGGGTGAGGTAAGCGACCCGGGAGCGATTAAATTATCGGTAGAAGCGCTTGCGCTGGCGAATGTGCATACTTCGGTTGTTGGCAAGGCTAAACCGGTTCGCAAGGTTCGTCTTTACGGTACCATCCAGCCGGATGAACGGCTTATGCAAAGCCAACCATCACACATTCCAGGCCGGATAGAGCAACTCCTGGTGAATTTTACCGGCGAACAGGTGAAAAAGGGGCAACCACTGGCAACGATTTACTCTCCTGAACTTATCAACGCTCAGCAGGATCTGCTGGAAGCAATGAAGATGAAAGATGTTCAGCCTGCTATCCTGGAGGCTGCACGTGAGCGTCTCAGGCAGTGGAAATTATCCTCAGATCAGATTGCATCTATCGAACAATCGGGAACAGTTACCACCGAATTCCCTGTCCTGGCAGGAACCTCGGGGATCGTAATGGGACGCCGGGTAAATGTAGGAGATTATGTGAACCGGGGAACGGTCCTGTTCGATATCACCGACCTATCTAAACTCTGGGTACTGTTTGATGCCTATGAGCAAGACATTGCCTTCATCAGGATTGGAGATAAGATCACCTATACCTTACAGGCAATGCCCGGGAAGAGATTCGAAGGACGAGTTACATTCGTGGATCCTTTTGTTGATCAGATGACTCGTGTTGCCAAAGTGAGGGTAGAGGTGTCGAACAGCAATGGAGCATTGAAACCAGAGATGTTCGTCACAGGGCTGATCGAAGCCCGGTTGGATGAATACCGCAATAATATGGTTATCCCCCGATCGGCGGTGTTGTGGACTGGAAAACGTTCGGTTGTATATGTAAAACTTCCTGAAGAAGAGGAGCCTGCCTTTAGACTACGAGAGATCACGCTGGGACCAAAGTTGGGAAACAGCTACGTAGTAGTCGACGGGCTGGAAGAGGGGGAGGAGATTGTAACCGATGGTACCTTCAGCGTGGATGCTGCCGCGCAACTGGAGGGCAAACCCAGCATGATGAATCCGTCAGGAGGGAAAGTCTCCACCGGGCATGATCATGGTGCCATGATTGCAGAGGGAACCTCCTCAACCATGGAAATGGAATCAGAAAAAGTGAAAGTAGATCAACGGTTCACCAAACAGTTCAAGAGCGTCTACGATCATTATCTCCAAATGAGCGATGCCTTTGTGGATTCAGATCCCGATAAAGTGACGCAACAATCTGCATACGTTCTTGAAGCTCTGAAAAAAACAGAAATGAAATACCTGAAAGGTGCGGCTCATGATATCTGGATGAAGCAACTCCCGGCTCTTGAAAAAGCGCTGGACAAGATCAGGAGCAGTGATGACCTGGAGGTTCAGCGGGAAGCTTACGCAGGGTTTAACCTGGCATTTTACAAAGTGCTCAAGGCTTTTGGACTGGAGGGAGACACCGCGTATTACCAGTATTGCCCGATGGCGCTTGGCGATAAAGGAGCCTACTGGTTCAGCGATCAGAAGGAGATCAGGAATCCCTATTTCGGCGATGCCATGCTGAAGTGCGGAGAAACCCGCGAAACGCTTAAATGACGATGGACGAAAGACGAAGGACGAAGGACGAAAGTACAGCCGCAATTCATTGCGGCTCCTCAATGAGAATTATCAATTATCAATTAATATTAATCTTTAAAATCAAAACAATGAAAACAAAATCAATGATGCTGGTAGTAGCAATGCTGTTTATCGGTATGACCACCCTGTTTGCCAATGATGGGAAAACAGAGGAAATCAAAGTGTACGGGAATTGCGGCATGTGTAAAACCCGGATTGAGAAAGCAGCCAAAACTGTTGAAGGGGTAACCAAAGCTACATGGGATGACACGGAAAAGGTTCTGACCGTGACATTTGATGACACCAAGGCCACTGTCCTGAAGATTGAAGAAGCAGTTGCAAAAGTAGGTCATGATACCGACCACGTGAAGGCTGATGATAAAGTCTACGCAAAATTACACGGATGCTGCAAATATGATCGTCCTGTCTCCGGGGAGAAAAAGGAGATGGAAGGACATGAAGGTCACGATCATTGATTATTCCATGAATCTGCTGACATACTGCACTTTCCCTGATCACGGATGTTCTGTTCCTGCCGGCTTCGATCTTTGGACCTGGCTGGCAGGAATAGGTTATCCTGGTTGTTTAAGTAGTTGAATTCAGAAGATAAAATAGGTATCATGCTGCCTTGCAATGTGATTGTTCAGGAAACTGCCGATGGTACCATTGAAGTAGCGGCCGTCGATCCGGTTGCCTCCATGATGGCTGTGCAAAACCAGGCACTTGCCGGCATTGCTGTGGAAATAAAAGAAAAACTCGAACGGGTGATCGCATCTTTGTAGATCAGTGAAAATACAATGAGTATCCCCTCTTCCTAAAAAGTAATTAGTTATGAAACATCATAAAATTCCTGTAAATCAGTCGCATAGTATATATTACTGCCCCATGCACTGCGAAGGTGATAAAACATACGACAAACCAGGCGATTGCCCTGAATGTGGGATGCACCTGAAAAAAGAGGAAACGCAGTCAACGGGAGGAGGAGGAAAGGCACTGTATACCTGTCCCATGCATCCGGAAATAAAACAGGACCATCCGGGGAGTTGCCCAAAATGTGGAATGGATCTGGTGCCGGAAAAAGCAGGAGATACAAGTGATGAGGAAAAAGCCTACAAAAGAATGGCAAAACGATTCTGGATCGCACTGGCATTGAGCATCCCGGTGTTTATTATCGCCATGTCGGAATTTCTCCCGTTCATGCATCTCGATGCGGTTGCCTATCAAAAAGTGTGGAACTGGGTGCAATTCATCCTGGCAACACCCGTCCTGTTTTATTCAAGTTGGGAGTTCTTTAAGCGTGGATGGAGCTCTATACGACGATGGGCCCCCAATATGTGGACATTGATTTCCATTGGCGTTGGGGCGGCATATCTGTTTAGTGTCTTCGGGCTTTTATTTCCAGAGCTGTTCCCACCCCAGTTTAAAGATTCTCAGGGAAACGTGCATCTGTACTTTGAAGCAGCAGCTGTTATCCTCACACTGGTATTGCTGGGCCAGGTACTTGAACTTAAGGCACACAGCAAAACAAATTCTGCTATCAAAGCGCTGCTTGGCCTTGTACCACCAGTAGCCAGGATTGTTCGCAACGGAGAGGAACAGGAGATACCCCTTGAAGAGGTTCAGGTGGGAGATCTGCTAAGAGTGAAGCCGGGCGAAAAGATTCCCGTAGATGGGATGATCTCGGAAGGTACTGCAATCATCGATGAAAGCATGATTACCGGAGAACCCATTCCGGCTGATAAATCAATCGGTGATAAAGTTACCGGGGGCACGATTAATAGCAAGACATCTTTCATCATGAAGGCAGAAAAAGTCGGTTCCGACACCCTGCTTTCACAAATTATTGAGATGGTTAACAAAGCTAGTCGTTCACGGGCGCCTATCCAGAAGCTGGCCGATGTGGTGGCGAAATATTTCGTCCAGATTGTGATCGGTATAGCCTTGATAACTTTTGCTATATGGGCTCTTTGGGGGCCAGAGCCAGCTTTCGTATATGCATTTGTCAATGCAGTTTCGGTGTTGATTATTGCCTGCCCATGCGCGTTAGGTTTGGCAACACCTATGTCCATCATGGTAGGCACGGGACGTGGGGCCCAATCGGGTGTTCTGGTGAAAGATGCCCGAGCTATTGAAGAGATGAACAAGGTGGATACCCTGATTATTGATAAAACCGGAACAATTACTGAAGGTAAACCTGCTTTAAAATCGTTTACTTCATTTGGAGAATTCTCTGATGATGATATACTCCGCCTGGCAGCTTCTGTTGATTCTTTCAGCGAACACCCTGTTGCTGAAGCAATAGTGAGGGGCGCCAAAGAGAAAGGAGTTGTGCTGGAAACAATAGAAAATTTTGAATCAGTAACAGGGAAAGGAGTTCAGGCTGTTTATAAAGGGAAGAAGGTTGGTCTGGGGAACTCCCGGTTGAAGGACGACTTTGGTGCAGATCTTGAAAAAGAAAAGGAGAATAAGGTGAAGGCATGGCAGCTTACAGGACAAACAGTGATGTATTTGATGGTAGAGAAAAATGTGGAGGGGATTATCAGTGTGGCCGACACCATCAAACCAACTTCAGCAACGGCAATTAAAGCGCTCCAAAAGTTGGGTATGAAAGTATACATGCTTACCGGCGACAATGAATTTACTGCCAAAACAGTTGCCGGGGAGTTACACCTGGATGGATACCAGGCTGATTGCCTGCCCGAGGATAAATATAAAAAAGTGAAAGAGCTTCAGGAAATGGGTCACATCGTGGCAATGGCTGGCGATGGCATCAACGATGCACCGGCTCTTGAACAGGCAAATGTTGGGATTGCCATGGGAACCGGTACCGATATTGCCATGCAAAGCGCTGAGATCACCCTTGTTAAGGGCGACCTTAACGGCATTGTCCGTGCCAGGGAATTGAGTATTAAAGTAATGAGGAATATCAAGCAGAATCTCTTTTTTGCTTTTGTATATAATGCATTAGGAGTTCCGGTTGCCGCTGGGATCCTGTTCCCCTTCTTTGGAATTTTACTTAGCCCGATTATCGCGGCTGCCGCTATGAGTTTCAGTTCTGTTTCGGTTATCTCAAATGCGTTGCGGCTACGGAAGATGTAACTCGTAGACCTTTTAATTTTTGTTATGATGAAAAACAAGTTAAAGCTGATTTCAGTAATAACGTGTCCTTCTTGTGGATCCGAAAAAGAGGAAACCATGCCAGTTGACTCATGTCAGTTTTTTTATGAGTGTGAATCGTGCCATGTTGTCGTAAAACCTAAATCTGGTGATTGTTGTGTCTATTGTTCTTATGGATCGGTAAAATGCCCTTCGATACAACTCAGGGAGAATTGTTGTTAATTTATTTCTTTCAGTGATCTTCCTTTCAGCAATAAAACACAGTTACTAAAGAAAATAATCAAAATGTCAGCGTGGTATCACTATCCAGTGTCCACTGAACCAGCTCTTTCATGGTACTGAGTTCAGTGCCGTCAATGAGTTTGAGCTCTTTGATGCCACGGGCTTCGGCACAGGAACCACAGATTTTCACCTTCCCACCCTTTAAGATTACAGAACGAATCATCCGCTCAATATTATAGTACCCCTGGGGAGTATTCTGATTGGGTAAGGCAGCAGTAGCCGCGTCGGCCATCAGGAAAACGCGTACTTCTGATGCTCCATCTTCTTTCTGGATTGTCATGGCCATCCTGAGTGCATTGTAAGCTTTTTCGGTGCCGTAAGGGGCATCGTTGATGATGAAGAGTATTTTCATACAAGTGGGATCTTATTAATATTTTACCGGGATCTAAAAGGTGATGATTTTATTGCTCCACATAATCATTTCATACATATCCTGCATGGTTGATAACGGACACATATCGGACCCCTCTTTTTCCCGGATAGTCAGACAAGTCCCGCAAGCAAATATTTTTCCTCCATTGTTTACAAACCGCTTTATCTGGTCTGTAACGTTGAATTTGTCACTATCGAGCGATTCAGCTTCAACCCCTTTAGCCAATAAAAAAACGTTCACCGAATCTCCCTCATCCAGGGCAAAATTGCCAAACCGGAAGGCATTCCATACCGTCTCAGCATCGTTTGAATATATAACCATCCCGATTTTCATCTTATGGTCGTTTTTTGCATCCTTATTGGATTGGTTGTAGTTTTGGCTTATCGAATAAAGAGGGATAATCAACATCAGGATAATGAAGATTCTTTTCATATCGCAATCATTTAATAATGAGGTTTATAAACTATTTGAGTGTTTGTCATTTTATTTGTAAATTTACTTTTCTTTCAAAATAATTTCCTGTCATTCCTTCTTGTGCATTACCTTTGATACTTTCACCTTTAGTCAACATTACCTGCAATTGTATTTCAGCATCCTTTGCATTACTTAATGGCTGAATAGTCATCGATAAACTTGTAATATCGGCATCTTCATATCCGGGCAGTTTATCACCTACCAGACGACAAGATATTGGCAGATTTACATCCCAACCGGGAGCAAACTTTGAAAGTGAATTTGTTCCGATGGTTGTCGGGTCAATATAGAGCCAGGCATTGCGGTATGGGATGGGAATGATATTGTCTTTTTTTCTTCCGATTACCGTGAGTACTGTTTTCTGTTCCAATCTCTTTACTTCAATTAAAAAGGTTCCGTCTGGTTGTTTAAATGATTTTTTGGTATCCTTGTCAAGAATGTCAATAATGATTTTTTCATCGTCTTTCCACTGTCCGTTGTTGTCATGACAGGTAAGGCAATTCTTTGCATTACTCAAAATGCCTACCGCTGGCGGATAAGCATAAGCAATTCCGTTGCTGTTTTTGTTTTCACGAAATTCGGGATGAAACAGGTTTTCTATCCCGATAAGTTGACTGACAGCAGCATAGATCATCAAAACTGCCGTGAGAATGATTGCTTTTGTTTTCATTTTTTTATCGTCAGTGTTTATCGTGCTGACTCCGCACTTTCAAAACCAATGTTGTCAGAAGTATCTAAAGAACCAATGTTTTTCAAACCATACTTTCGACCAGTGCCAGAGATAACCAGGCTTTTTCATTTTCACAACCGGCAATGGTGATCCGTAGAAATTACCTCCGGCATAACCTGCTTTTCCATCACCCATTTCTAAAAAGCATTGTCCTTCACCGTTGAATGTTTTGTCCCGGTTTTTATCGGGATTATCGGTTATCTTTTGAGCAATATTATGAGCTACTGTTTCAGCCTGGTAATGTGCAAAGACTCCTGCTTTAGGTAATGGTTTACCCATTTCCAATGGAATAGATGTAATGTCGCCAATGGCATAAACATTTGGAAACTGTGTTTCCATTGTGTTACGGTCGGGTTCTATCCATCCAGACTTTCCAATTAAATTTGTTTTGCTGATTACTGCCGGGCATTGATGCTTGGGAGTAAACGTTAGTAAATCGTATTCAGCTGTTTTGCCATTCGTGAAAGTCATCGTTTTTTCTGTTGCTGCTGTGAGTTGATGTTCGGGGAAAAACGTTATGCCTTTCATCTCTACCATTTGTCTCACCGCTCCTGATAATTCTTTTCCGGCCACTCCCATGGGCCCCTGTTCGGGTGTATAAAGTGATATCTCAGTGGTGTTGCTCAATCCTTTTTTCCGGATAAA
>CALCGJ010000111.1 GCA_937900965.1 uncultured Bacteroidota bacterium
AAACAACCCCATTCGATGATAAAATCCCGGATTCTGTTGATTTTGTTTTATGATGCCTCCTGTCCGGATTATGTTTGTAGCATGGAAACAGAGATGATGAATTTTGAGCCCATCCGCCTCGATGCTATGTCAAATGTGAAGCTGATGAACCGTGTTGACCGTAAATTTTGGTTTCATGAAGCTGAACTTCATGCTATTCTCCTTTCGGTAATGCCTTTTTACAAAGCACTGAAAATAGGGGAGAGCAGCCGGTTATCCTATGCTACCACCTACTTTGACACACCTGATAATATCCTTTACAGGCTGCATCACAATGGGAAGCTGAACAGGATCAAGATTCGCCGTCGTACCTATTTAGAAACGGATCTCAGTTTCCTCGAGATCAAATTTAAAACCAACAAAGGAAGGACGATCAAGCGACGCATGCCGACGACCCTTGGTGAAGAGATGTTTACCATCACAGAAGGTGAGTTTATTCAGGCTAAGACCTCATTCATGGCGGAGGAGCTGATCCCTGGACTTACCAATGCCTTTTCACGAACGACCTTGGTTAGCATTGAGATGAACGAACGGTGCACAATAGATACCGGGATAGAATTTGGCTGGAATCTACGGGAGAAGATACTTTCCAACCTTGTTGTGGTGGAGGTTAAGTCGGCGGGCCGCACCCGGAATTCCCCCCTTGTTCAGGCACTTCATGACCATGGGATCCGCGAATCGGGTTTCAGTAAGTACTGTGTCGGAAAGCTGGCAGTGGATCCGAACGTCAAACACAATGCATTCAAGGCAAAGATGAGAAGAATTGATAAACATATTTTAAACCGTGCATCATGAACGAAGCAATTCAAATCACCCTCCCCGAACTGACCAGTCTAGCTGTATGGGAAGAACAGATGAGATTCCTTGGAATCAAATTGATCAACGTCAGTGATTTCACCGAGCTCTTATTGCGCTTCCTGGTGAATGCTGTAATGGTGTTCCTCATCGTACACTATATGTACGCCAAGCGAAGCAAACGAAAGGATTTTTATTTCAGCTACATTGCCATAGGCGGCGTTGTATTCCTGCTCTGTTTTCTTCTCAACAACGTGAAACTGGAGTTGGGATTTGCACTGGGACTTTTCGCCATCTTCGGCATTATCAGGTACAGGACAGATACCATCCCAATCAAGGAGATGACCTACCTTTTCATTGTGATCGGCATCTCGGTGATGAATGCCATTGCCAGCAAAAAGGTGAGCTATGCAGAGTTGCTGTTCGTCAATGCCGCTATCCTGGGCGGACTATGGCTTCTGGAAAAGAGGCTGATGCTCAACCGGGAACAGTCTCTCCTTGTATTGTATGAGAAGATCGAAAACATCAATAAGTTGAGTGAGGAGGCACTTCTGGCTGACCTGAAAGAACGAACCGGCATTACTGTCAAACGGTTTGAGATTCATAAGATCGATTTTCTGAGAGATGTAGCTGAAATGACCATCTATTTTAACCCAAACGGACAGCATGAGAACAATCCAGAATAGTATCTGTGGAAGGGGTCTGATTCAGATTTCTCCTTACTTATTTCTTATTTCTTGTTTCTTTTGCCGCGTCTCCCGAGTCCTCGGGATCCTCGCAATGACAATATTTCTTATTCTTTCCTCTGTTCAGGGGATTGGGCAAGTGACACAAAACGACTTCCAGATGAGGAATTCGTTCGAGGCGAGTATCAAACTGGTCAAGAAATTGCGACTCAACTTAACTCCTGAACTTCGTATCGATGAAACCTTCTCTGTTGACCGGTTTTTGATGGCGGGCGAGCTGGCTTACAAGCCGTGGAAATTCCTGGAAGTTGGAGGTACATATCAGTTCATTGTGAATCCCAGGCCGGGTAAAACAACAGAGTTCCTCAACCGGTATGCATTCCATGTGACCTTCTCGAAAAAAATCAAGCGCTTTGATCCTGCAATTCGTGTAAAATACACCAATTATGCCGAAGATGAGCCCAACAGCCAGTTTCTCAAATACAAGGTGTCGGTCAATTACGATATCCCGAAATGCAAACTTACGCCATCAGTAGGCATTGAAGCCTACCATCAGCTGAATGACAATTATTTGTATAAGCTGCGCTACATGGCGGGGGCCAGGTATGCCCTCTTCAAAAATAACTCCATCGCACTGGAATACAAGTTTGATTATTACCTGAAGGAATACAGGAACAAGCATATTATCAGTATCAGTTATAAAATTAAATTATAGGAGGGGTACATTATGAAACTGATCAGTCTATTTGCATTAACGATTTTACTAACCATCACCAGCGCTTGCCGAAAGGCACCAACGGAGAATCTGGAGACGCCCAACTGGAGCGAGTACACACACGGGAGCGACACAAGTCCTGATTATGCAAAGGTCTTTAACCAGGATGAGGTGTTACGGATTGATATTGTGATCACCCCTAATGATTGGGAGACCATGCAGGCCGACCTGGCAGCCAACCTGACCGGTGGGGGTGGCCCTCCGGGATCGATATCGGGCTTTGATCCGGTATGGGTTCCTTCATCCCTCTTTTTTAACGGAATCGAATGGTACCAGGTTGGGATCAGGTACAAGGGGAATTCAAGCCTGAGATCATCCTACCAACAAGGCATTAAGAAATTGTCGTTCAAACTCGATTTTGACCAATTTGAAGATACATACCCAGCTATAAAAAATCAACGCTTTTATGGCTTCAGGCAGCTCAACCTGAAAAACAACTACGACGATCTTTCAATGGTCAGGGAACGGGTTGGGTCTGACCTTTTCCGCCAGTTTGGGCTGGCATCACCAATTGTCACTTTCTGTGCATTGTATGTGGATTTCGGTTCCGGACTTCAATATTTCGGGCTTTACTCACTGGTTGAAGAGGTGGACGATACTATGCTGGGGAGTCAGTTTGGAAGTGAGACGGGTAATCTCTATAAACCCGATGGCCCGGCAGCCTCTTTTGCCCAGGGCAGCTACAATGATGCCGAGATGGAGAAGAAGAACAATGAATCCGCAAGCGATTACACCGATGTTCAATCCCTGTATTCTGCAATAAACAATAGTAATAGGGTCACAGATCCCAATCAGTGGAAAGCAGATCTCGAAGAAATTTTTCAAACAGATATTTTCCTGAAGTGGCTTGCTGCCAATACAGTTATGCAGAATTGGGATACTTATGGAAGAATGACGCACAATTATTACCTGTATAACAATCCTTTAGGGAACCAGTTGACCTGGATCCCCTGGGACAACAACGAAGCATTGCAGAATGGGAAGCAGGGGGGGGCATTGAGCCTTTCACTTGATGAAGTAGGGAATAACTGGCCATTGATCCGATACCTCCTTGATGATGCTGAGTATATGCAGAAATACAAGGAATACATGCTTCAGTTCATCCAGGAAGTCTTCATGCCAGATGAAATGACCACCTTGTACAGTACATACTATTCACTGTTGAAAGATGCGGTCTACGCCGAGGAACCCTTCTATACATTCCTCAACTCGGATGCCGATTTCGACCAGGCCATTGAGGCCCTGAAAACGCATGTACAAGAGAGAAACGACGCCGTGAATACCTACCTGAATCAGTAGGTCCAACGCACCACTTCACCATATCACCACCTCACCATATCACCACCTCACCACCTCACCATATCACCACCTCA
>CALCGJ010000112.1 GCA_937900965.1 uncultured Bacteroidota bacterium
ACCCTTGGAGCGGGTAAAGGAACAATCGTCGACTACCTGGTAAGCGAAAAAGGGTTCACTCACTTCTCCGTGAGGGGATTTCTTCTGAAAAAAATCCGGCTGCTTGGCATGCCCGAAAACCGCGACAGCATGTTCAACCTGGCGAACGAACTACGTGCCGAACACGGTCCATCCTATGTGGTGGACCAGCTGTTTGAAGAGACCAGCAGATCCGGAAAGAACAGCATTATTGAAAGTATCCGTACTACCGGCGAGATTGCATCCCTGCGAAAACAGGGGCCCTTTTACCTGTTTGCTGTGGATGCCGATCCGAAACTCAGGTTTGAACGGATTCAACTCCGTAAATCGGTAACCGACTCGGTCAGCTATGAAACCTTTGTGGAGAATGAAAAGCGGGAATCCGTTTCAACCAATCCCGGGGTACAGAACCTGCAGGCATGTATCCGGATGGCTGATTTTCAGTTCCATAATGATGGCTCGATGGAAGAGCTTTTCCGTCAGGTCGACTCAGCCCTGGCAGAAATCCTTTAGCCTTTCAGCACAACCCTGAAATGTACTGAATACATGATCTTCACTCACCAGGTCGGGAATCATGAAGTTGTTACGCATCATGTAAGCTGGCTGCGGCTGTGGCATTGAAAGAAGGACTGTGATTTTCTTTTCTGTCATATCCAAGATGGCCGATTCAAGGGCATAGAGGCCTGATTGATCGATAAATGGAACCTTCTTCATACGGATGACCACAACATCGGTCTTTGCAGGAATACTGTTTATTTTATACTGGAATTGGTTCACCGATCCAAAGAAGAGCGGACCATCCAACCGAACGATGTAGATCTGCTCTTTCAGACAGTTAGAGATCTCAACTTCATCGTCCCACGGCATCTCTTCATCGGCTTCATGAAGCGGTGCAACCTTCATATTTTTCTCCACCATGTCGCCGGTCCGTTTCATAAAAAGCACAGATGCAATCACCATGCCTATTCCTACAGCCTGGAGAAGGTCGACAAATACGGTAAGGATCAAAACAAGGATCAGGACCACGGCATCGGAACGGGGAATCAATCGAATGTCGGCCAATCCTTTCCGGTCGATAATGCTGATGCCAACTGTTAGAAGGATGCCGGCTAATACACTGAGCGGGATGTGACTTACCAGTTTTCCAGCCCCCAGCAGGATAATCAGGAGAAAAAATCCGTGAATCAGTCCCGACCAGGCTGTTGTCCCCCCCGAACGGATGTTGACAACTGTACGCATGGTAGCGCCCGCACCGGGAATCCCACCGATAAGCGATGCCGCCATATTCCCGATCCCTTGTCCGATCAGTTCACGGTTGCTGTTATGCCTGGTTTTGGTAATATTATCTGCCACTACCGACGTGAGAAGGGTGTCGATGGCTCCCAGTCCGGCTAACGTCAGAGCCGGGAAGAAGACATAACTTAATTGGGACCATTGAAGATGCAGAACCTCAGAGATACGGATCGCCGGCAACCCTCCTTTGATGTCACCAATTACCGGTATATCACTTTTAAGCAGGTATGCCAGGGCAGACATCAGGATCACGGCGATGAGGGTTCCCGGAATCTTCTTTGTAAGCAATGGGAATAGGTAAATGATGGCGATGGTTCCAAGCCCAAAGAAGAGGGCCAGGGGGCTAACGGAAGTAATGGCTTCAGGAATTTCACCAACGGTCTTAATGATTGAAGAGGGCGAAGTGAGGCCAACCATGGGAAACAATTGCAAAATGATTATGATAACTCCGATGCCGCTCATGAATCCCGATAAAACGGGATAGGGGATGTACCGGATATATTTTCCGAGACGGAGCACTCCAAAGAGAATCTGGAAGAGGCCAGCCAGGAAAAAGATGATGATGATCATCCCAATACCTTTTTCCAGGCTTCCGGCATGTTGGATCGCCATCATACCCACAGATGCGGAAACGACCGTCATGGGTCCTGTCGGGCCACTGATTTGCGTTGGGGTTCCGCCAAACAGGGAGGCGATAATCCCAAGGACGATTGCGCCATACAACCCGGCAATCGCTCCGAGTCCCGATTGGACCCCAAATGCCAGAGCCAGTGGGAGTGCGACGATACCTGCTGTTATACCCCCATAGAGGTCTCCTTTTCGCGGGAAAACCGGAAAATGAATGTTCATGGTCAGTAATTTATATATTTCAAGGAGGAGGGTGAAAAATCATGCAAAAGTAACAAGACATTTTGACTGAAACCCGCTCCTTCCGATTTTTATTTCTAATTTCGAATTTCTAAACACATAATATATACTCATGACAGACTCTTCACATTACACTCGCCCCTCATGGGATGACTATTTCATGGAAGTGGCTAA
>CALCGJ010000113.1 GCA_937900965.1 uncultured Bacteroidota bacterium
ATATTTTTTCTCAAGTGAATCAGCGACCATAAAAAAAGCAGGCAGTTCCGATTCATCGGAACCGCCTGCCTGGTTGGAGGCAATTAATGCCTTATGGAGAATTGCCCCTGGAACTCTTTCAGTTCCCAATCGAACTTACCGGGATCGGAGGCAATGAGGTCTTCAGTGTAACCAGGGTAGTAAATCTGATCCAGCTCCTGGATAAAAATGTCTTCGATTGACTGCTGGAGGGTCATTTGTGCTAAAGCTTTCATCTGGCGTGTGTTTTAAGGTTAGAAATGAAATTTTTTACGCCAACGGCATCCACCGAGAATACTAAATAATGTCAACGGGTTAGGGTCATTCCACCTGCAACGGAATGAAAGAACTCAACGAGAGACGGTTCCTAAAAGGAGGTCGCCCTTGACAGTTTTAAGTTCCGCTAAGCGGGACGAATATTCGCAGGTAACTTTGTCAGAAAATTTCGAGCTAAACCGTGCGGTGGCCAAAGGGTTTTTTATAATCCCAGGATATATAGTTGTTTGTCAATAATAATTTTAATCATAATGTTAATTATTATAGGTATAATGTGCTATATTTGTCAAATATTATAGGCATTATGGAACGAAGAAAGATTGTTTTGCTGCCACGCGTCCAGCAAATCCTAACTGAACTGGGGGAAAACATGAAACTGGCCCGGCTGCGTCGTAAACTTAGTACTATGCAGGTTGCAGAAAGAGCAAACCTGAGCCGGCAAACTGTTATTTCAGTTGAAAAAGGCCTGTCGGGTGTCAGTATAGGAGCTTATCTTCAGGTACTTTTAGTATTAGGACTTGAAAAGGACCTACTTAAAGTTGCAAGTGATGATCTGCTGGGCAGAAAACTTCAGGACGCCAAACTGATGGTCAAATCACGGGCTCCTAAAAGGTCGAAAAAGAAGGAGGAATAGCAATGGCGCAGAAAGACATCCTGGTATTCGCCAACTGGAAAGGGCTTGATGGACCCATTAAAATAGGTACCCTGCAGTGCGAATCTGTAAGAGGAAAGGAAGTTTTCTCTTTTGAATATAACAAGGAATGGATTGACTCGGGAAGATATCATTTGCTGGATCCTGATCTGAGACTGTTATCAGGGCCACAATATCCAGGTGTGGAAAAGACAAATTTCGGTCTTTTCCTTGATTCATCTCCAGATCGCTGGGGACGCTTGTTGCTGAACAGGAGTCAAGCGTACATGGCAAGAAAGGAAGGCAGAAAACCGAAACCTCTTCAGGAATCGGACTATTTGCTTGGAGTGCACGATATTCTTCGGATGGGAGGCTTACGATTTAAACTTGAGGATTCCGGCCCGTTTCTCAATGATGATAGTGCATTGTCAATTCCTCCCATGACCAGGTTACGGGAACTTGAGGAAGCAAGTCTACAGCTTGAAAGGGATGACTCTATAGAAGATTCGAGATATTCCGCATGGTTGAACCTTCTGTTAGCTCCCGGATCTTCCATTGGCGGAGCAAGACCCAAAGCCAATGTATCTGATGTGACGAATCAACTTTGGATAGCTAAATTCCCGAGTAGGAGCGATCTTACCGACACAGGCGGATGGGAGATGGTTGTTTGGGAACTAGCGAAGCGTTCCGGTCTGTCCGTTCCAGAATCGACTGCTGAAAAATTTTCCGGAAAAGGTCATACATTTTTAACCAAGCGATTTGACAGAACACCAACAAGGGAGCGAATACATTTTGCTTCTGCAATGACCTTACTGGGTTACACTGACGGGACAGATTTCAAAGACGGAGCCAGTTACCTGGAGTTTCCAGAGTTCCTGATACAACACGGAGCAGACGTAAACAGGGATCTTGAAGAGATTTGGCGAAGAATAGTTTTTAGCATCTGTGTCAGGAATACAGATGATCATCTTCGGAATCATGGATTTATACTTTCTGAAGGAGGCTGGAAGCTTTCACCTGCATACGATATGAATCCTAATCCATCGGGTAATGGGCTGACGTTGAATATCTCATTGAATGATAATTCCCTTGACCTGGAGGTTGCCATGGAGGTCCGATCTTTTTTCCGGCTATCCGACAAAAATGCTGTGGAAATCATTGAAAAAGTGAAAAAAGAAGTTCAGAACTGGGAGCGTATCGCTGAAAAGGTAGGGATTCCCAGGCAGGAACAAGAGATGATGTCACGAGCTTTCATTTCTTAATGCCTAATACCTTCCAAAGAAAGGACCCACAACTTAAGACCACCGCCTGCAATTGCTTTCTTTTTGCTTCGTTTTCTTTGCCTAAAGAAACAGAAGTTCAGTTAGTTAAGAACCCTGGCGCTTTTTTTGATTCTTTTTTTGGCGCTCCAAAAAAAGAACCGACATTTTCGATATTCCAGCGAAAAAGAGGGTATCCCGTTCTGCATGAATATTTTAAGGTTTGTTAAGCCTAAAAATATTCCAGCAGACTCGACGAAGTCCCCGCCACGCCCTGTCGAAAAATGCAATTGCACTTATTCCGTTTCTAAGGATATATGAAATGGGTATATATAAATACATCTTGGGATTTTTGCGCCGGAATCTCAGCCGGTGCGCTGCTCCCCTTAGGTATTGAGGCATTCCATTGAAAGCAGAGGAGGCACTTGAGCATTAACCTGGGATCAGAATGATCCCCTTGTGACTGGCAATGCTTATTTCAGAGGATTATTCACTTCATCAAAAATTCATTGAAGTCTTTGTGATCAGGATAGATGATCGGAGCCCAATCTTTGACTACCTTGAATTTCTTATTGATTTTATAGGTCGCTGTCCTGCCGGCCGGATCATTATCCAGAAACAGGTTTATTGCAATTGCATTCTTTAACGTGGATTCGATCCTGGGTAAAAATGATAATGAGTTAAGCACGATTGTTTTGGAGGTTGGGATCCTGTTGTAATACGTGCAGCAAGATAAAAAATCCATAAATCCTTCAAAGACATTGACTCTCTCAGAATCTATACCAGGTATTGTGGTAACGAATTTTGGACTGGAACCTGTTTTGAAGTAAGCGTTCCGTAATTCGTGACCGCCCAGATTATTTTCAAAAGCAATTGCAAAGTACTGTTTGCCATGAACAGTATAATAAGCCTCTTTCAGAAATTTATGACAGAAACGAAGCGATACCCTCCTGGATTGCAGGTATTGAATCAAAGCGGGATTTGCCAAAGGCTGAATACGGTTGATCATGATCCGCCCTGGTTCGTCTGAAAGTTCGGCATATTGCTCCCTTAAGGCATAGGGGTTCTGACTAATCAGTTCCACGGCATCAGGCAAGTTGACACGTTTGAGCTTCATGACCAGGTCAATAAGATTGCCCCCTTCGCCTATCCCGAAATCATACCAGATGTTTTTGAACAGATGAACCTTAAAGCTTGGTTCTTTCTCCTGACGCATGGGGCTCAGGAACCAAGCGCTTCCACGACTGATTTTTACGGGATTATGTCCATTTGCAAATAGATAGTCCATCAAATGCGTTTTCTTTGCTTCTATGATATTCATATTTTTTTCTTTTTCAAAGTAGTAGCTATCTACACTAACTACCTTACTACAAAAGCTGTTTTTTGTGTAGTAGGTAGTAAGTTCTTGATCAAAAAATAATTATACTTACTACACTGAGAACCATTGATAATATTGAGGTAACAGGACATTGTAGTAGGTGAAGTAAGTGTAGTAACCATTATTTATAATTCCAGATATTTGACAATATATCCCCAAGTAGGATATTCATTTCCTTCAATTCTTTTTGAAACCCTTTTAAAACCAAGCTGAACAAGTATTCTCCCAATCTTTTCTGTACTTCTGATATCGGCCTTGTAATCAGCCTTTGAAACGATATAGGCCCTTATTTCCGTTGGAGTCTGAAAAATATCACCATCTAATTCGTTCCCTGGCAACAGATACTTCTGGATATAATCATACTCCATTGGAATCTGCTGGAATTTCTGGTTTCTTGTATTGTTTTCTTTCAGTTCATCAGGTGTCAACTGAAATTTAAAGCCCGATTTATAAAGCACGTAAGCCTGGCTCCATGCTTTGTCAACCGGGATTTTATCGTAATCCCATGTTATTTTAACGATTTCAAAACAAAGCCACCTTACGCTCCCTGTCGTATCTGTAAGAAAGGTATCTTCGTTTGTTGAGCCGACGAAGGAAGCTCTCCGGGGATCTGTTTGGGATTTCCGGGCAAACGGATGGCGGATCCTAACGCTATCTTTTGAGAACAGGCTTTTGAGGTGGTTAAGCTCAAATTTTGACAGCGTGCTGAGCTCATCCAGGTTGATGATGAAATTCTCGCACAGGCTGATCAATCCGTCCTTGTCGCTGGGGATCGATTCAGTGAAATAATTCTTTAGGGCATCAGGTTTAAGATACCTGCAGAATGTGCTTTTACCGGTGTTTTGCTCCCCGCCGACCAGGATGAATGCATGTTTATTAAAGATGTGGTCATCAATCGCGCAGGCAATTGTCCGGACCAGCATCTTTTTAAATTGGTGGTTAAATTGCGGTTGATCCACAGCCTCAACATGGTTTGCAATCAGTTCAATGTAGTCTGTGTCATCAATCGTCCATGGAGGCAGGGATTCGAAATACTCTTTAAAAGGGTTATAAGGCTGTACAAACTCGGAATTCAGCAAGGCACAAAGGTTTGAAAAGGAAACCCTATACCCGTTGCTCAACAACTGGATGTATAGATTGTTTTCATTCAGGATCTTATAATCATCCTCATCTTTTTTTCGTCCTTCGACGACCCCCGCAATTTCGTTGAACCTTAGATCAAACCACTCATTAAGCGCCTGTTGGACCTCAACAATTGGAAGACTTTTTCTCTTTTCAGTCCCCTTGACCTTCTTCTCCATGGATTAAAACCTCCTGTCAGGTTTGCGGGAATGAATGTATTGCTCAGCTTCAGCATTAATTTCCGATACAGTTTTCTTACGACCGGATTTTATCCAGGCAAGAAGCTCCTGTTTTGAGAAATAGAGTCGTTTTCCTCGTTTGCAAACGGGAACTTCAGCACGTTGCACCAGGCCATAGACCGTGGGAACCGAAAGATGAAGGATTTCGGCTGCCTCCCGGATAGTCAGGAGTTTGTCCTCTTCAGGGGGAGTATTATTCTGAGAAAGTAAAAGCCGCTCGATGTTTTCCAGCTTATTTAATAACTGGTTTACGGCCTGAGGTAATTTTTCAAATGTGATTTCCATTGTTGGCAAGTTTTATTTGTGAAACTTGCTGCAATGGTATAATGGCATTCTGCAGGGTTACAATATGGTTGGGACCAACCCTGTCAAAACCCTGTTAAGATTTTACAATTTGATCAGGATATTTTTGTTTAGGGTTTTGTCAAACCTGGCATCAAGGAATGGTCTTTTGCATTTATCCTTGGTCGTTGAAATAATCTCATTGAGGTACTTTGGAATGAACGGTTTGACATTGTTCTGATACACATAGGCAAAGTTCCTGCAAATCCAACTCTCGAGCTCTTTCTTCTGGCATCCCAGGATAATATTTGCATCATACAACTGTTTAAAGGCATCTGCAAGACGGTTCCCTGTATCAAGAAATACAAGCGGTTTTTCAACATCGCTGCTGTTTTCGAGCATGAAAAGCAGGCTTGCCTGGTCCTCAGGGGAGAAGAAGTTTCTTATGATCTCATAAACTTCGTGAAGATAATCCTGAGCAAAAACGGGTCTGCCGATCTTAGATAAAGGCATATCCGGCTGATGGTCAGATGAAAGCCTTTCTAAAGCTTTAGAACCTGCTGAAATTTCTTCAAAGTCAATTGTAGGTCGAAGATTGATCGTTTCAAGGATGAGATGCCGGTCTTTGCATAACTCCATGAAAGGTATGTGATAAATGTTGCAATAGTCCTGGATCACTTCAAAAAGTTCTGAGAAAAGTATTTGAGCCCGGACTTGTGCTATACCGGAATCATCAGTCTCATACTGGTCATTATACCAGATCGGATAATGGAAATCGTCGACTTCTAGATTCAATGGCTCGATATCTTTAAACTCCCTGTCGATGATAATGGTACGATCCAATTCTTCTATGTAAAAAATGACTAAGTCATTCTTCTCCTGGAATGTCGTTTTTGAAATAAGGTTCAGGCCAAGCTCCCTGCGGAAAGGTTCAATCAATGAATCCTGAAATTCCACATCCAAATCGGCAAGAAAGCTAATTTGATCATCATCTGAATCTTGTATCCCCCGGAAAAGTTCCAGGCATTTATCCAGCACTTCAGTCTTCATGATATTATCTAGGTGTCATTGTGAAGTTAAAAATTCAACTTGATTCTGTTGGAAGCATCCCGTTTGGCCTGATCGATAATTTTTGCATAAATCTGTGTTGTCTTCAGGCTTCGGTGACCCAGCAGCTTTGAAACAGTATAGATGTCAGTCCCCTTGCTTAGCTGCAAGGTGGCGAATGTATGACGGAAACAATGAAAGGTAATATCCTTTGTAATTCCGGCCAGACCGATCCATTTTGCGAGATGTTTATTGGAATAGGCGGAATAGGTCAGTCCTTCGAATACCTTGTCTTTCGGTTGTCTGCGACCTCCCATCAGGCTATAAGCCTGGTCAGAGATTGGCATCATTTCAACTCCCTTCGTTTTCTGTTGGGTAAAGCGGATGTAGAAACCGTTGTCGGAGATGTACTCCACATCGACCCAATGTAGTTTTTCAATATCACTGAACCGGAGCCCGGTGAGGGCAGAGAATAAGGCAGCGTTTTTCAGAACAGGATCCTGGCAATCGGTTTTGACCAAGTCGTTCAGTTCATCCAGGGTCAGGAAATTCCGTTGGGTCTCAGTCTCATGTAACCTATCGACCTTGACATACAAATCAATCTGCAGGTAGCCATCCTTATAAGCCTGCTTCAGGGCTGCTTTGAATTTATTAAAATAGGAAGCGGCTGAGTTTTGTGACAGGGGCGCCTTGGAACTGCGGTTGCTTGCTGTGGTGCAGATGTAGTCCCTGAAATCATTGCAAAACTTTTCGTCGAGATCGGCAAATTTCAATTTTCCACCGGTGAATTTTTCAAGGTAATGATACGCAGAGACCCAGTTATCATGGTTCGATGATTTTCGCTTATCTTTAAGGTAACCGAAGTAATCAAGAAAAGAGGCATTTCCCTTTTCTTTGATCATCAATTGATTTTTTTCATAGCCGGTGTAGATTTCTGGCTTATTCAACTGGTTTTCCCGCTTGACCTTGATCTGTTCAGCCAGTTTCAATGTCTGTTCGTTATGCTGTTTTTCCAGCGGGTTCAATCTTTTTTTCTTCGGGGATCCATTCCTTCCAAGTATTTTGTCATATCTTTTCTGTTCCTTCCCTTTTTTATCAAGATAATTTATCTCCTCCAATTCAAACTCATCGTAAAGAAACATATTCAGGAATTCCCGGCGGGTAGGTAGATCCGTTTCGGGGTGGGGGATAGGTGGATAAAAATCCAGGTAAAGGCCTTTTCTGTTGCCTGAAATAGATTTCGATCTTAATTTTACTTTGGTTGCCACAGATATTCTAAGTCAAAAGGTTATCAATTACATTTTTAGGAACATAGGCAAACAAGCCTTTTTTAATCTTTGGAACACCAAGTCGCTTGATCAAATTCTGTAAGGCTGTCTCGGAAATACCATATTTATTTTGGACCTCTGTAAGGTTATACCATTCCTTTTCATCAAATTCAACATGTACATGACTGCTATCAGCCTCCAGCGGTATCGGTGAATTCTGGATATCAAGCAACACCTTATCAATTTCAGAACGATGCACGGTTGTCTTACGCTGGGCGAAGTTCACTCCCTTTAGTATCCCTTTATTAATTAACCTGTAAGCTGTAGGAAGAGAACAATTGATGAGTTTAGCGACATCCCGGACTGTTAAGAACTCCTTACTTTTTATTTCCTCAATCGGTTTTTCTTTGATTAGTTTTGTCTCGGCATTGCTTGCCTCAACTTTCTCAGCTTTCTTCCTGGCTTTATAAGCAAGTTTAGCGCAGCGGTCCCCGCAAAACTGGGTCACAGTTGTACGTGCTGTAAATTCTTTGCCACAATGCTGGCAAATCCTTTGTACCTTGATGTTAGTACTCATTTAGTAAATATTAATATAAATAAGTTAAAATAAGTATCATGTCTTCGCCATTTGTAAACTTGAGGTACAAAATATTGAATCATAAATAGGACGAGGTACAAATGAGGTACAAAAATATACATAAAATCACGCAATAACCAAATAACAAAAAATAGTTATTAACAATAAAAAAGCCCATTTTACTGGGCTTACGTGACATTCATTAAAATATGTTATTTGGTTACTATGTGCCGGTTACTTTCCGATACAGAACCTGCCGAAAATATTACCCAGAATCTCATCGGTTGTAATCTCGCCTGTTATCTCGCCAAGGTGGTGGAGTGCCTGGCGGATGTCAATTGTGGCCAGATCGGCGGGAAGTTTATTTTGAAATCCTTCTCTGACATTTTGAAGAGCCTCCAATGATTTCTTGAGCGCTTCGAGGTGGCGCGTGTTGGAGACAATAGCTCCATCGGAGATTTGATGCTCTTTGACCCTCTTCAGGAGGCTCTCCGCAATCATGTGGATGTTCTCCCTGCGTTTGGCTGATACAAAGATCGTTTCATGTTCAACAAATTTTTTGAACCCATGAGGAAGTTCAGAGAGCATGTCCATCTTATTCCCTATCAGGATCAACCGTTTTTGAGGATCTTCCAGAATATTCCCAAATTCTGACAGGGCAGTTTCAACATCTTTGTAAGAATCCACGGTTGCATCAAACAGATAGAGGATAATCGAGGCCTCTTCAATCTTCGTCCACGTACGGTCAATCCCCATGGTTTCGATCTGATCTTCGGAAGCCCTTAGTCCGGCTGTGTCGATAAACCGGAAACTGAATCCTTCCAGCACGATCGTATCTTCAATGGCATCACGGGTCGTACCGGGAATCTCTGATACAATGGCTTTCTCTTCATTCAATAACGTATTCAACAATGTTGACTTACCCACATTGGGTTTGCCTATGATTGCCACAGGGATTCCTTTTTTAATTACGTTCCCCAGGGAAAATGACTGGATAAGTGCAGTAAGTTCAGCCTCCATATCATCCAGCAGAAGGTAAAACCCGGAACGTGATGCAAATTCCACCTCCTCCTCGCTGAAGTCAAGCTCCAACTCGATCAGGGAGGTGAAATCCACAAGTTTCTGACGCAACTCTTTGATCTTCCTGGAAAACCCTCCCCGTATCTGAGCAAGAGCAAGATCGTGGGATGATTTTGACGCTGAGGCAATCAGATCTGCTACGGCTTCTGCCTGGGAAAGATCAAATTTGCCGTTCAAAAAGGCGCGAAGAGTAAATTCACCCGGCTTTGCGATCCTGCAGCCATTCTGAACAAGTTCATCCAAAAGGAGTTGCTGGATGAATTCCGAGCCATGACAGGATATCTCCACTACATCTTCGCCGGTGTATGATTGGGGTGCCTTGAAGATGCTGATCAGTACTTCGTCGATGGGTTCTTCACCTCCGGAGATAGACCCGTGGTGGATCGAATAGGGGAGAGCTTTACGCCAGGAAAAGGTCGGATTTGAGGGCTGGAATAGTTTACTGCAAATGGTAAATGAATCCTTTCCTGATAAACGGATTACTGCAAT
>CALCGJ010000114.1 GCA_937900965.1 uncultured Bacteroidota bacterium
TATGATGTGACGCCAGATACGGCGATTGCAAATGACATTAATGAGGACATGGATGAGGCTCAGAAAAATATTGAAAAAGGTAAGAAAAATAAGGCCTCTGATAACCAGGAAAGTGCTGGGGATAATATGAAAAAAATGGCAAGTGACTTATCCGCAAAAATGGCCGGAGCAATGGAAGCCCGGATGGGGGAAGACATTGAACAAATTAAAAATATGCTTGATAATTTGCTTGACATTAGTTTTGCGCAGGAACAGTTAATTAGTGACCTCCATAGGTTAACAATAAACGACCCGAAACATGATCTTATTAGAGAGAGGCAAAAAGGCCTTAAAGACGATTTTGAAATACTGAACGATTCTTTAATAAGCATGAGCAGGCGTCAGGCTGCCATTAAACCATTTATTGTAAAGGAATCAGATAATATCAATAAACATATCAGCAAGGCGCTTGAACAGCTTCAAACCAGAAACAAAGGTGCTGCTGCCGGAGAACAACAGTATTCAATGACATCCATGAATAATCTTGCCCTTATGTTGGCAGAATCGCTGGAGCAAATGAAAACAGCAATGCAAATGTCGGGTGACCAAAAGGGAAGCGGAAAATGCAAGAATCCCGGACAGGGGAATTCTCCCTCCATGTCAGACATTATGGGGCAACAAAAAGCTACCAATAAGGGACTTGAGGGAAGGTCGAAGAAAGACGGATTGGATGGTAAGAATGGTTTAAACTCAAAAAGTGAGGAACTCGCAAGGATGGCTGCCGCTCAGGGAGAGATAAGGCGAATGCTACAGGAGTTTATAGAGCAGCTGGAAGGAGAAGGTGGCAATGGTAATGCTCTTCAAAAGCTCGTTGAGGAAATGAAAAAGTCAGAAGATGATATGATAAACCGCAGGATTTCACAAGAGACTCTTGAGCGTCAAAAAGACATTGAAACCAGATTATTAAAGTCGGAAAAAGCTTTACAGGAAAGAGAAAAGGAGAAAAAACGTGAATCAAAAGAGGGTATAAATCGTAAAACGGGTAACCAAAATAGTAAAAATGAGTATAAGCCAAAAAAGGAAGTAAATGAGGAAATATTAATCACTGTTCCAGTTGAAGTTTCGCCTTATTACAGGAGCCTCCTTAAAGAATATTTATACAAAATAGAAAATAAAAAAGAAGATGGTAAATAATAATCAATCTGTTTCGGTTAAACTTAAACCTGAATCCATTAGGGATATTGAGATATTTGTTGATACAATATGCGATCAGTTATTTATTAATGAAACGTACTATGGAAATATATTAATGGCCCTAACCGAATTATTTAATTATTTACTAATAACTAAGCATACTGGATCACTTAATATTACTTATAACTCCGATTATAAAAACGTAGAAATATCATTTCAACCCATTGATATTCAGGCCGGTAACAAATTTTCACAACCTGTTGATTTTGAAAAGATATTAGATCGGGAAAGTGATAAAAATATTTTCCTTATTAATTCTCTGGTTGACAATATAAACATCGTCGGTGAAGATACTCTCATGTTTGGGTTCGATATTAGCGCCTTGCATAATAAGATTTATAATAAACGAGCAGCTCTGCTAACCGAATACTTTACCAAGCACATAAACGAAAAGGTACAAAAAGAAAATGATTAGTTTCAGTTACCAGGTATTGGTAGGCGCTGATAATCTTGATGACAAAAAAAATAAAAGATGGCTGAAAGATGTTATCAGCAGAGAAGGTAAAAAAACGGGCGACATTCAGTATGTGTTTTGTGATGATAATTATCTGGCTGCAATAAATAAATCTTTTCTTAATCACGATACTTTTACAGATATTATAACTTTTCCAACCACTGATAATCCTGATCTTATTTCCGGTGAAATATATATTAGCATGGAGCGTGTTAATGAAAATTCCAAAAAGAATTCTGTTTCTTTCTCTGAGGAGCTAAGCAGGGTAATATTACATGGAATACTTCACCTTATTGGTTACAAAGATTATTCTGATTCCGAAAAAAAACTTATACGAGGCAAAGAAGATTATTATTTACATTTGCAGCGTTAAAATCCCCAATTGTTCCACGTGAAACAAAAAAGTATATTTGAGCAATATGACGTCATTGTTGTTGGCGCAGGTCATGCAGGAGCAGAGGCTTCTGCTGCTGCAGCTAATCTTGGATCTAAGGTATTGCTTATCACTATGAATCTGCAACATATTGCTCAAATGTCGTGCAATCCGGCGATGGGCGGAGTGGCAAAAGGACAGATGGTTCGCGAAATTGATGCTCTTGGAGGATATTCAGGCCTGGTAGCTGACAAAACCATGATTCAGTTTAGAATGCTCAATAAATCGAAGGGACCTGCTATGTGGAGTCCAAGAACACAAAATGATCGTGTTGAGTTTTCGATCGAATGGAGAAATATTCTCGAGGGAATTCCAAATCTGGATTTTTGGCAGGATACTGTTATCAGCTTAATTGTTGAGAACGGAAAAGCTGTCGGAGTAAAAACTAAAATGGGCCAGAATATTTATGGTAAATCCGTTATTCTAACAAATGGTACATTTCTTAATGGCAAGATTCATATTGGAAATAAACACTTCTCCGGAGGAAGAATCGGAGATCCATCATCATCAGGGATTACGGAACAACTTGTAGAATTAGGTTTTGAAGTCAAACACCTCAAAACAGGCACTCCTGTTAGAGTTGATGGAAGGACGATAGATTTTTCCAAAATGGAAGAACAAAAAGGTGATGAAAATCCGGGTGGCTTTTCTTTTCTTAAACAAACAAGGCTTAAAAAGCAACGTAGTTGCTGGATAACATATACATCCGATGAAGTACATGATGAACTTCGTCTTGGTTTTTCTGAATCACCAATGTTCGCAGGCAGAATAGAAGGAGTTGGTCCAAGATATTGCCCTTCGATTGAAGATAAAATTGAGCGCTTCTCCGACAAAAACAGGCATCAGTTGTTTATTGAACCCGAAGGTTGGAACACAATTGAATATTATATAAATGGATTTTCCTCATCATTGCCTGATCATATTCAGTTAAAAGCATTGCGTAAGATTGTTGGTTTTGAGAAAGCAAAAATATTCGTGCCTGGTTATGCTATTGAATACGATTATTTCCCTCCAACACAACTTAACT
>CALCGJ010000115.1 GCA_937900965.1 uncultured Bacteroidota bacterium
TCGTAGTTGTTCTTTCCACCCTCGGTTTGGTACAAATGACCTGAGGTTCCGGCACAAGCCGTGTCGGGGCCGTTGATGGTTGGTATGGGTGCCGGCATGACTGTTGCAACAACAGGAACCCGAATCGGACTAACACAGTTGGTGATGCCGTTTCTCGCTTCAGCGTAAAATGTGGTTGTGATCATGACCGTCGTCAGAAAAGTTGTGTCTCCGGCTAGTAAAAGAGTGCCTCCCGATGGTGTATCGTACCAGTCAACAGTGGAGGTAGGAGGGACCGTGGCATGCAGGGTGACAATCCCCGGTCCGCACCGTGAATCCCCATGCCCGACAGGATTTGAAGGAGTACTGAAAAACACGGCACTGTTGGTTGCCGTACTTGAACTCCCATACCACCAGGTGTTGATCATTTTATCGTGGCAGTCAGGCTCATTCAATCCCCATGGATGGCATCCGGGGTAGCCGGGGATGGTACCGGGTACACACCCATCCAGGTTTGTTGACTGTGGAGAGACAGGACAGAGATAACCGCTATTCACGAGTTGCGAATCATCCCAGAAAGTCAGTGGGGTCTGCACATTTGGGTTTACCGGTCGTATAAGTGAAATAAGAAAGCCCTCCGGATTGGTCTCCTGATCCCAGATCGGAAGGTTGGTCAGTCCGTCGGCAAAGGTAATGGCGATAGTCACCATAGTCCCGTCAGGGATCGGATTCCCAAGTCCGTCGAGGCCATTCCAGGGGATTGCATTCAGTCCGGGTAGAACGGGTGCAAAAAGGTTGACAGTGGTTGCCGGGAAGCCGTATGGGAGTGTTAATGTGACATCCACATTCCCACTCTTGCTGACTTCCACCAGGATCAGTTTGGGATCGCTGCAGGGCGGAAAGGCAGTATCTGGGATCATGACAGGTGTTCCGATGATCTCTCCATACTCTCCGCTTGGGTACAGTGTACTGTCGGGATCATTGAGAAATACGTTGTAATCGGCAATTCCGGGAAACGCATGTGATGTATTGGTGTTTACCGATTGACGATCGGCCAGGAAATTTCCTGTGTTATAACATCCGTATGGATTACAGAAGATGGTGGCTGCCCCAATACGCGCATTGGAAAAGGTCAGTTTGGTTACAATACCATCATCGGAGTAGATAAAAAACCTGCCGTTGAAGACCCGGCTTGTAGCCAGCCACGTATAAACCTGCCAGGACTTAGACCACACACGGCCCTCTATCATGTCGACCGGGACAGGAGGCGTATGTTCTCCCGAAACCACCTGGAAATCCCAGTAATCGATGTCCATATAGGTATAATAGGGTAAATTGGAGGTGCTTAACTCGAAAAAATAGTTGCCTGTGTCTGCCATTGATGATACTGTATACTGCAAAGGATTGTATCCGCCAAGGAGAGGAAATGGTCCGGTTAAAGCCTGCTGGTAATATTGGATGTATCCGGGTTGACCTGGTTGAGGCATAAACCCGCTGATAGCTATCGTCCCGTCGGGCTTCCGCAGGTTGAACCTGTAAAAAGGGACTGATGTCGCAGGAAACTTGAGTCCAAAAAGGATCGATTCGCCTGCCTCTTTGATATGGATGTTGAGCCGGTAATTCTCCGGACAGTTCTCAACAGCGAACAGGGTATATTCGCCATTGGGATCCGTGTTGATATAGAGACCTGCACTGGAACCGAGCGAGTCGGGCTGCAGATCACGGGTTCCCTCCCCGATACTTATTCGTGGGAAGAGAACAAGGAACAGTAAAGTGAGGAGGGCAGAACGGAATAACAGATTCATACCCATCAAAGATACTTATTTGCAGGTTCCATCAATCAGATTGACTCTCTTTTTAGTAATTTTGCAACATGAGTAAAGCACGCGACACCAAACCTCATATCGGAATCTTCGGACGCCGGAATAACGGAAAAAGCTCCCTCATCAATGCCCTCACCGGCCAGGATATCGCGATTGTATCTGAAGTGGCGGGAACTACCACGGATCCGGTTAAGAAATCCCTGGAGATTGATGGTGTTGGTCCGGCTATTCTCATTGATACTGCTGGTATCGACGATACCGGAGCTTTAGGTGAAAAGCGAATCGCGAAGAGCAAAGAGATCCTGAAAATCATCGACCTCGCTATCCTGGTGATCTCACACAACATGTTTGACGAGCCAGAGAAGGAGTTGATCAACGATTTCAAGAACCATGATGTCCCTTTCCTCATCCTGCATAACAAATCGGATGAACAACCCATTGGAAATGACCTTGCCCGCGTGATCGTGGAAAAGTACCTGGTCCCTGTAATCAACTTTTGCGCTAACAACCCGTCCAACCTGCCGGAGGTATCTTCCCTGATACGCGAAACGATTCCCGAAACAGCGTTCCGGAAACGGCCACTGGTTGGCGACCTGATCAAACCGGGAGATGTGGTTGTTCTGATCACACCTGTCGACACGGAAGCCCCGGAGGGACGGATGATCCTGCCACAGATGCAGGTGATCCGCGATGTGTTGGATCATGATGGCGTGTGTGTTGTTTTAAAAGAGAACGAAGTAGCGGATTTTGTGAAAAAGATGAGCCCGAAACCGGTTCTTGCGATCACCGACAGCCAGGTTTTTCCCAAAGCCAATGCTGCTATTCCGGAAGATATTCAACTAACAAGTTTCAGCATTGTTCTGGCTCGCCAGAAAGGAGATTTTGAAGAATACCTGAGGGGTACACCGAAAATTGCAAACCTAAAAGATAACGACCGTGTGCTGATCCTGGAGTCCTGTTCTCATCATGTCACTTGCGATGATATCGGCAGGATAAAAATCCCGGGATGGCTTCGCGGATTTACAGGAAAGAAACTTGATTTTGATGTAGTAGCCGGATTAAGCAAGATCGTGAGACCAATCTCCGACTATGCCCTCATCGTTCAGTGCGGAGGGTGCATGATCACCCGCAAGCAGATCCACCAGCGCCTGAAACCAGCCATCGACGCAGGTATCCCGGTAACAAACTACGGGATGTTGATCGCTTACGTGCATGGGATCTTTGAGAGAGCCATAGCGCCTTTTTCTCACCCCTAAATCACCTAACTCACCCCCTTTCTGACCCCCAAACCCCCTTCTATGTTGTAAAACAAGGTTAGGGTAATTTATTTTCATTGTCAGGACTG
>CALCGJ010000116.1 GCA_937900965.1 uncultured Bacteroidota bacterium
CCGAACTGGTTTCTGTGCGGACTATTTTTACAACAGCTTTGGAAGCGTTGAAAGTGGTGGGTACGGATATCCCGGAAGCCAAAAAATGGAATGATATGCTTGACAATATGACGCCAATTCCTGTTGTGAAGGCGGGTGAAGGATTGATTGTTAAAGGAGAAACAGGTAATAAAATTAACTGGGGCATTTTTAGCGGGTATCCTGTCAAGACAGATGAAATTGTAGCGGCTGGTTGGGGAATTAAAGAAAATAAATGGCTGACCACCTATTTTAAAACCGAAGATCCTGTTTATGCTTACCTTTTGAAGAATGACCCGGCACAAAGCAAAAAGATTGAGTTAAAAGTGTTGGACGGCATATTTCCAGCTGTTCCCTGGTCACCGGTTTTTCCTTCCGGAATGATCGGATTGGCCCAAAAAGATAATACCTTATTTAATGTGATGACTACCACAACGCTTTTATATGGTACTGAGTGCATGGGCTGGGATCCGGTTCCCATAGTCATGGCACGATTGGGGCTTGCCAGTGAACTGGCCATTGATCTGGAACATTTCCCCGGACGATGGCAGATATACTGCAATGGCTGGGGTCATATTGATGGAAGTGGCGAAATAAAGAAGGATGCAGAATGGTTTTTCAGGACCAACAACGTAAGTGTAGTTGGTTCACCAGATGCGGAAAAAGTTCCTTTGCCGGTTTGGCCGTTCCGCCATATGTCGATGGAGGCTATGTCTGTACTGGCAACTGCCATGAATGAGTCATTATTTCAGAGTTACGAAGGCATTTTGAGGATATTCCCTGCTTTCCCTGCCAATAAAAACGGGCGGTTTACGCTACATGCTGAAGGGGGTTTTATTGTCTCTTCTGAGATTAAGTTCGGGAAAGTTCAATGGGTTAGTATTAAAAGCTTGTATGGAAACCCCTGTAAACTGGAATTACCCTGGAACAAGGCCGTTGTGCAATCAAACCTGAAAAGAAACAATCAGATGATTAATGGGAATATTACGGAGATCAAAACAAAATCAAATGAGATGATCATGATTTTTCCTGAAGGGAAAGATCTCCGGTCATGGTCTGTTGTCAGTGAAAAACCACTGCCAAATGAAAACGTCAGGTATCATTTGTCTGGTAAGGCGCAACTGGGTCTTCCCCAGATGTTTTAAATTATTAAATAAAGATCAGTTAATAATAAATTAACAAACGGATAATCATGAACAAAATCATCGTCATTATTTCAGCACTCATGCTGTTTGGTTGCAATCAGGTGGCCAATAAACAAGGAGGATCTGCAAAACCATCCGGTTCAACGAATACAAAAGTTGAAAAGGCCTTTATTTCTTTCCGGATCGGAGTTCCGATTTGGATGTCTGAAACTCGCAGTAATGAGCTTTTTGATTTGTTTGATAAGTATAGAAGGGTCACTGACGAGATCACTTTTTTTACTTCGGAAACACATGCCCCGCTTCCTCTAGACGTAATCAGGCAACGGACCGTAATTTTAAAGGAACGGATGGAACAGGCCGGGAAAAGGGGATACAAAACCGGGATCAACATTTTGACTACAATTGGCCATCACAATGAAAATCTGGATAACTCGCTGAAAGGCGATTATACATACATGACGAACATTAATGGGGAGGTATGTCATGGTTCTTTTTGCCCGAATGATGAAAAAATGCGGGAATATATCCGGAATATTTATCAATTAACCGCACAGGCAAATCCTGACTATATCTGGATTGATGATGATATTCGTTTCGGCCACATGCCCATCGGGCTTGGCTGTTTTTGCGACAATTGTCTGAAGATTTTTGAGAAAGAAACCGGAACGAAATACACACGCGAAAGTTTAAAAAAGGTGTTGAATGAAGGGCCTGTAGAAGAAAAACTGAAACTTCGGGAAGAATGGCTGCAACACAACCGGAATACTATTTCCCGTCTTTTTGAACTGATTGAAAAAACAGTACACGGAATTAATCAGGTCATGCCTCTTGGTTTTATGACAGGCGACCGGTTTTATGAAGGTTACGATTTTGACAACTGGGCAAAAATACTAGCCGGCCCCAACCATACACCGGTGATATGGCGGCCGGGAGGTGGCTATTATAACGACAACAATACCAATGAATTGGTTGGAAAGTCGCACGATATTGGCAGGCAGGTTTCTGTGTTGCCTGAAGAGGTGATTTCCATCCAGTCAGAGATTGAATGCTTTCCTTATCAACGGTTGAAAAAAGCAGCCAATATGGTAGTTCTCGAAGCCTGTTCGCATATTGCGGCAGGCTGTACCGGGGCTGCCTTTAATGTGCTTTCTATGTACGATGAGCCACTTGATGAATACGAGCCGCTTGTAGCCCGGTTGCAGGAATCGAGACCTTTTTTTGATCTGCTGGCCAAGTCCTTGGGCCGTACTGAACTTACAGGAATCCAAACTTTTTGGAATAAAAACAGTTTTATTACCGGGAAATTGGCGGAGGGAAACTGGCTGAGTTCAGGAAATCCGGTGGTTAGCCACGATCTTTACAACATAGGGTTGCCAACTTGTTATTCAGGTAAAAACGCACAGGTAACGATCCTTGGCAAGGACAATGTTTTTGCCCTTTCGAAGGAGGAGATCAAAAACCTGCTTTCCGGCGGCGTTTATATGGATGCCGAAACATTGCAGCAATTGAACGATATGGGATTTGGCGGGCTAACCGGTTTCGAAGTAGTGGGTTCAGAAAAAATTGACCGGATAGAAAAATTCACCAGCCATCCACTAAACGGCCAATTTGCCGGCAGAAAACGTGATAACCGGCAATCGTTTTGGAAATCACCTGCCTTTACACTCCGGAAAACCGACAAAAATGCTCAGGTGCTTTCCGGTTTAGTTGACTATACTGGCAGAGAAGTTTCGGGCTTTACGTCAGGAATAGTTGAAAATAAACTCGGTGGGCGTATCTGTGTGGCTGGTTATTATCCCTGGACATTTATGGAAAACCTCTCCAAAAGTTCGCAGATGAAAGCTGTTTTTCGCTGGCTTTCTAAAGATTCGCTTCCCGGATATATTGATTCTTTTCAGAAGATCAACCTGTGGATTCGGAAATCGGAAAACGGAAAGATAGCCCTGGCGTTTACGAACTCCTCTTTTGATCCGGCTAAAGACATAGCCCTGATGTTAAGGACAGAAAATAAGACAATTAAACTTTACGATATGAAATGTGGGAAAACCGTCATAAGGTCATCAGGTGAAGATGGTCCGTATCAAAAATTTATCATTCCTGAGGTTGATTCCAGGCAAATGAGGCTGGTGGTAAGTGAATAATAGAAGATTTATCGAACTAATAAGTAACGGTTATGAATGGTTTTAATAAAAAACATAGTGGAATTTTTGGATTGAAAATAGTGATTTCAATTCTGATGGTTTTCTTTGTATACAAGGGAGTTGCAAATGGCCAAACAATGCAAAATATCCCGTCAGATAATACTGATTTGCACCAGTGGGTCGAACAACACTTTGACAAAGGCCAGGTTCCCCCGTTTTCGTTTTTATACGGAGGAAAAAACTCCAACAGCTTTATCAAAAACTGGCAATTTAGTACTGAAAATGTGAATTCAACAGAGTCGAATGCGGAAGAAACTGTTTATACGTATTCCGATAAAAAGAGCGGTCTTATCGTAAAATGTATGGTTGCCTGTTTTAATGATTTTCAGGCTGTTGAATGGGTGCTGAGATTTTCAAGTAACTCATCTTCAAATACTCCAATTATAGAAAAAGTAGCTGCTGTTGATTATTCTTTTAGTTCTGGAAGCAAAGGAACATTTGTGCTTCATCGTGCGAAAGCAAGTGACGCCGTGAGAACAGATGATTGGAAAGGAATTACTTATGAAAAGAAATAATTGGTTTCCGCAAATACTATTTGAGAAATAATTATAGTGAACAGACTTTTTTGTTTGATTAGTTTGTCTACTATTCTGATGATATAGTAAACATTTAAATGAGACATTATGACATCTAGGGAGAGGTTATTAAAAGCAATTAATGGAAAACAACCAGATCGGTTGCCAGTTACAACACACCATTTAATGACCTCATTTCTAAACAAATATATGAATGGCAAAACAAACCAAGAATTTTTTGATTATTTCGGTTTTGATTCAATTCATTGGATTGCATCAGATATTTATAATGAATCGGAAGGTGAATTTTACGATCCAACACACCAAGATGTTGCTCCACTTGAAGCAAGAAGAATTTGCTCAGATAATTGGCGAATCAAAATTGAGGACTTAGATGGCCATGTATATAAAACCGAGCGATTTAGCATTATCACTCCTGAAAAAACCTTATCAATGATTTTACAATCAAATGAACATACGACATGGGTTTCAGAGCATTTAATAAAGAAAATGAATGATATTGAAATAATTGCCAAATATATGACTAAACCCAAGTGTGATGTTGAAACAATCAATAAAGTTGTTTCCAATTATAAAAGTGATGGATTGATAAGGGGGCATATTTATTGTTTTGATGGATTTGGTCAGCCTGGTTGTTGGCAAGATTTTGCTTGCCTCTACGGGATCGAAAATTTAATAATGGCTGTTTTTGATGACCCTGAGTGGATACATACTTTTTTAAAAGTATTACAATTTCGAAAAAAGGGATATGTCCAATCGCTCAATGGCGCAAACTTTGATATATTAGAATTAGGTGGTGGAGACGCTTCTACTACGGTTATTTCACCCGAAATATTCCAAAAATTTGTAGCACCCTACGATGCAGAATTAATCAAATTAGCTCATGAAGCTGGACAAAAAATTGTTTATCATACATGTGGTGGCATGATGCCGATTCTAGATGAAATTGCTGCAATGAATCCCGATGCAATTGAAACTTTCACCCCTCCAGCAATGGCTGGAGATGCAAATTTAGCAGAAGCCAAAAAACGATTAAATAATAAAGTTTGCATGATAGGAGGATTTGACCAGATTAACTTTTTCAAAAACTGTTCAACAAAAGATACCAGAAAAGAAGTACGAAGGTGTTTTGAAGAAGCTGGTGAAGGTGGCGGATATATACTATCTCCCTCGGATCATTTTTTTGATGCGGATATAGATTTATTACACGCATTTGTTGATGAAGCTAAGAAATGTGTTTATTGATTACAGATGAATTGGAAATAAATGATGCAAAAATAAAGTAAAATATTAGTATTCAATCAGATTAATTTAGGAAAGCATAACCATTAGACTTTGTGAAAATAATATAGAACCAAATGGAAAATAATATTAATCCCGTAATAATAACTGCGATGAATCTGGAAGTTCATTTTGGGGAACAAGTTATACTTAATAATGCCTCGCTAAGCATACATGAAGGTGATCGAATTGGTTTAGTTGGTAGAAATGGTGCAGGGAAATCAACTTTTCTTAAAATCATTTCAGAGGTCATTGAACCAGATTCTGGTACCGTAGCAAAAAAGAAAGAACTTGTTGTTGGATTTTTGACTCAGGAATTTACGCTGGATCCTTCAAAAAATGTATATGGAAATGTTCTAGCTGGTGCTGAAAATATTTTTAGATTAACTGATGAGTATGAATACCTCCCCTACGACTCACCTAAAAGAAGTTTACTTGAAGAAAAGATTCAATCTCTTGACGGTTGGAATTTAAAAAGGAAAATTAACCATCTACTACAGTCATTAAATGCCCCGGAAGCTGATAGAGAAATTAATACCTTATCAGGTGGAGAAAAAAGAAGAGTCGCTCTCTGCCGCTCTATCGTCGCCCAACCTGATTTATTAATACTTGATGAACCGACAAATCATTTGGATACAGAGTCAATTGAATGGATTGAAAATTTTCTATCTGTTTATAGTGGGACATGCATATTTGTAACTCATGACAGGTATTTCCTCGATAGAATCGCTAATAGAATTGTCGAACTATCTCAAGGAGAATTTATTTCCCACCGAGGAAATTACACTGACTATCTACTTAATAAAGCTGAAAGACATGCGATTAAAGAAGTAGAGGAAAAGAAACGACAGAACTTTTTACGTCGCGAACTTGAATGGGTTGTTCGGGGACCGAAAGCCAGAAGGACAAAAGCCAAGAGCAGGCTCGACGCTTACTATGAGGTTGCAAGTAAAGGTGACATGCAAGTTGAACTTGATGTTGATATGGTCATTCCACCTGCTGAAAAATTGGGTAAAATTATTCTTGAACTTAAGAAAGTTGGGATAACTCTTGGCGGCAAGAACCTGATAGAAGACCTAAATTTCATCTTTACTCCTGGTAGAAAACTTGGAGTCGTAGGTAAAAACGGGGTAGGTAAAACAACACTTCTTAGAATATTATTGGGTGAATTGAATCCCTCAAGCGGTAAAATCGAAATTGGTGAAAAGACTCAGTTCAACTATGTTGATCAATCGAGATTATTATTGGATGATGACGATACTGTAGTTGAAGCAATAGGTGACGGAAATAATTTTATTAAGTTCGGCAACCAGCAGATGACTGTATGGACTTATCTCAAAAGATTTCTTTTTACAGATGATAGAATAAATACAAAGGTCGGGAGACTTTCCGGCGGTGAAAAAAGCCGACTTACACTTGCACGTATTCTTAAAAACGGCGGTAATTTTTTAATGCTGGATGAACCTACAAACGATTTGGATTTGCCAACTTTACGTATTCTAGAAGAAGCACTTTTAGCTTTTGAGGGGTGCGTTGTCGTTGTAAGCCATGACAGATATTTTCTTAATAGAGTGTGCAATGGAATTCTAGCTTTTGAGGGTGAAGGTGAGGTTTATGTCAGCGAAGGAAATTACGATTATTATATTGAGAAGAGAAATATTCGATTTAAAAATGAAAAAGACTCTACACAAAAAGTTAGTAAAGAAGATACAAGAGTAAAGGCGCAAGTTAAAAAGCTGACTTGGAAAGAGAAAAGAGAATTAGAAACAATTGAAAATGAAATTATGCTGGCTGAGGAAAATGTAGAAAGAATTGAGGGAATATTTTCTTCCGAAGATTATTATGAAAAGTACGCTGTAAAAACGAATGAACTTAATGCTGAACTGACAGAAGCGCAAAACGTTGTTAAAAATCTTTATAATAGATGGGAAGAACTTGAGAGAATTAGTAATTAAATTAGCGAAAAAAAACAAAAATAATTTAGTGAGTCACCTTACGCAATTGTCATGCTGAACTCGTTTCAGCATCTAAAAATTCACAAATTGAGATTCCGAAACAAGTTCGGAATGACATAACAGTTACTTTTGCGTAA
>CALCGJ010000117.1 GCA_937900965.1 uncultured Bacteroidota bacterium
ATAAGTAGAGCCAATTTCAAAATGCTTTGCATTTTTGGAAATTGACTTTTGAAGTTTCTATGAAAACAACAAACGGTTGGGAACCGGGTAACTTCTCATCATCGAAACAAATAACTCACAGGACATTACGTAGACTTTCTCAAAACCCACGACTTTTTTAGACAAAAAAGAGGTTTTTTCTGCCTAAAACCGATGTTTTATTCTCTCTTTTATGATACAATCTACGGTATATATTCAATACAACCAATTGTATACGTAGATATATGCATAACAGGAGGGAGTTAATGAGACCAAGGAAAACAGACCATAATCAGCAAACCATCAACGCTTTCAAACAGCAGAAGGTATTAACTTTTGCATCCCTTTGTTTGCTGCTGCAGCTTTCCGGTGCCTCGGTACGAAGACGTCTTAAAGAGTGGAAAGCACTGAGCAGTTATAACCAGAGTGGACAGTACTACACGCTTCCATCGATACCTGAGTTCAATAAGCAGGGCTTGTGGAAACATGAAGGGGCTTTTTTCTCCAAACAGGGTACTATGAAGGACACCGTCGTGCATCTTGTACAGATTTCTAAAAGAGGGTTATCCAATTTTGAGCTGGAGGAGATTCTTGGGACAAACACCAATTCTTATCTTCCCCAATGCAAGGGACTCCCGGGAGTCAGGAGAGAAAAACATAAGCGGCAGGTAGTATACTTTTCAGCAGACGAAGCGGCGTACCAACGGCAAAAGAAAAAAAGGTTTCCGCCTGAACCCGCTGCCTTGAAGCTGCCGCCGGATGCCCTGAGCATCATCATCCTGGTTGAGTTGATCAAACATCCACACAGCATGCCGGGTGAATTATCACGGATACTACAGAAGATGGGGCACAACATAGATGTCCTTATGATTGAGAATCTTTTTACCTGCCATGGGCTAAAAAAAAACTGAATATGAACGGGTGAGAGTTCTCACTGAGATTATTACTAGGCTGACACACAATCTGGAATCCGCGAGCCTCTTCCCCACTATGCCCACGGTTACTTTTCGACCTGAATCCAACACATGCCCACGGTGTGCAGCAAAAATGAAGGTACTCAAAACAAATACCAAGCCGGTTGCGACCCTGCCTATCGGGGATTTCATTGCCCGCGAGGTTCAGTACTCCTGTCCCTGCTGCGGACTTATCGTTGGGTCTGAGGAGCTGAAGCAACTTGTGCCGGTGCGATGCAACATAGGGTATGATGTGCTCTCCTATGTTGGACAGGCTTTTTTCCTGGACTCTATTGACAATGAACACATAGTAGAGAGCCTGAGGGAAAAGCATGTAACAATTAGCAGGAGTGAGGTCTCGTATCTGGCGAAGAAGTTCATCGTTTACCTGTCACTGCTGCATAAAAAGATTCAGAAAGAAACAAGAGCGTTTTTATCAATGAATGGAGGATACATTCTTCACCTTGATGGCACCTGTGACGGGGATAGTCCACACTTGATCAGTGTACTTGACGGCATAACAGAAATCGTGTTGGACAATACAAAAGTGTCTACAGAAAACGCCGATGATTTAATTCCCTTTCTTGCAGGTATTAAGGCCGCCTATGGGGAGCCGGTGGCGGTGGTCAGTGATATGGGTAAGGGTATAGCACTGGCAGTTAAGGAAGTTTTTAAGCATGTCCCGACCTTCATTTGTCACTATCATTTTCTCAAAGCGGTAGGAAAAAATCTTTTTGGGGAGGAGAATGACACCATCAGGAAAAGATTAAAGAACCATGGAATTCAGGGCATATTGAGAAAGAGAGTACGTGCTTTAGGCAATACCATCTCTTTCTCCCCACCTCAGCAGATAAAAACATTTCTCAGACTTTTTGAGACCGAAGAAGTGATGATCCCCAGCAGCAGCGAAGGATTGCCTCACCTTATCATCCACACACTGCTATTATGGATGCTTGAAGGGAAAAATCAGGGACAAGGATGCGGGTTCCCATTCGATCAGCCCTATCTGAGCTTTTACCAGAGACTGGTAAGTGCATATACGCTTCTGGGTATGTTTGGAAAGGTCGGTTTGTGTAAGACTGCCAAAGAGAAAAAACTCTATACCACCATTCGCCGTGACCTTAAACCTGTCATCAGGGATTCGGCACTCAAAAGCACTGCAGCCAGGATGCAGGAGAAAGTAGCTGTTTTTAGCCGTCTCAGATCCGCCATGAGAATAACTCTCCCGGAGAATAAGCGTGGTTTGAATGATAATGGAGAACTGTGCAATATGAAAACGATCAAAAAAGCGGTAACGAAATTTAGCCTCCGGTTATCCAGGGATACAAACCTTATGAAAGACAAGGCGTATCAGAGATTGATTGACAAAATCGATGAGTATTGGGATATGCTTTTCTGTGATCCCATGGTAATAGAAACATCAGCAGGAGAAATCCTCATCCAGCCGCAGCGTACTAACAACTTGCTTGAGCAGTTTTTTAGGGCTTTTATGCGGACTTATCGAAAAAAAAATGGTTTCCAGGCCGTGACGAGAGTTTTGAAGGCAATGCTTGAAGATACTCCTCTGGTTATGAATTTACGAAACAAAGATTTTATGGATATCCTTCTTGCTGGCAGGCAGAATATTGGGGAGCGGTTCGCCGATATTGACGCGGAAATCGTCCGCGCGCAATTAAACAAATCAACCAGGAATGACTACCCGGTTTCTATCAAATTGAAAAAAATAGTCAATGCCCCAACGTTTCTTGAGTCCCTCACTTCGCTTATAAACCGGAAAGTCTCGTAGATAATTGATCCCGGTATGTGCGCCTTTTTCTGCTTTTACAACAACC
>CALCGJ010000118.1 GCA_937900965.1 uncultured Bacteroidota bacterium
AGTTCCAGCGGTACCTATACTCTTACATACCAGTGGACCGTAAATGGCATCGACCAGGGAACAAATTCCAGTACCTTTACCTATACACCTGTTAATGAGGACTATGTAACGTGCGAATTGACCATTGATCATGGTTTCATCGTCTCTGCTATATCAGATCCCATTAACATGACTGTAAACCCAAACCTGCCTGTGAGTGTCATCATCGCTTCTTCTTCCACGGAAGTCTGTGCCGGAGAACCAGTAACTTTGACAGCAACCCCGACAAATGAAGGCAGTACGCCTTCCTACCAATGGTTCGTCAATGGTGTTGAACAATCCGAAACAAATCCCGAATTTACATATTCCCCGGAGAACTTAGACGCAGTCACCTGCATGCTGACCTCCAGTGAAAGTTGCGTAACTGGGAATCCGGCAACATCCGAGTCTCTTACTCTCACAGTGAACCCGCTTCCGGTGGCAAGCATTACGGCCAGTGACGCAAATGACTTCTGCAATGGAGTCACACTGACCGCTCATTCCTCGACGTCTGAATACCTCTATGAATGGTCCACAGGTGAAACCGATCCTTCTATTTTCCTCTCCATCGATCAGGATGTCCCGGGAGATTATTCAGTCATTGTAACCGATCTGAACGGATGTCTTTCTGCATCTCCGGCCGTTTATACGTACGCTCCCGAAGACCTGGGAAGCTCCTATACGATCATCGGGTTGACAAAATGCCTGGTCGGACCCAGGAACCATGTTATCAACGGCTCAGTTGGCTTGAAAGCGGAAGCAGGAGTTGCCAGATTTAAAGTAAGATCCACAGTCAATGGAGAGGGTTCGTTTGTCAAAGCTGACAACATCTTTGCGCATCCAAAAGCACTGATTGACAGCCCGATCTATGATCCGGCCAATCCATCATTACCCGATATGGAATATAATACGACCACCGGAACATTCACAAACCTCAAAGTACCCTCTGGAACTACAGCCACGATTGATGAAGAATATCTGAACCTGGATATCAAGCAAAACTGCACTGTTATCATTAACGGGAGTATATACGGTAATGTCAGGATCGGGCGGGGCTGCAGCGTTACATTTACCTCCCCGGATATTTACCTGATAAATCTAAGCATTAAAAATACTTCCGCATCAAGCCCTTCGGAGATATTGTTCTCAGGAGATACCCATCTGAAGGTAAGGTTAAATGTAATAATTGACAGCTACTGCACCATTAATGCGGCGAGCTACAATGTGGTGTTTTATATCGGTGAAGACACTGAGTCGGTGAATGGATTATTCCAGATCCGTGATGAAGGCAATGTGTTCAATGCCAGTATCTATGTCCCCCATGGGGAGATACGCACAGTCCCAACCGCTGGACTTACCGATCATTCTTTCATAACAGGCCGGTTCATTGCGGATGATTTCCACAGTGAAGGAGCATTTATCACCTGGAACTGGAGAGACTGTGAATCCACGCTAGCACCAACCATGCCAGCCTCCGGTCCAGGACTGGCCAACGGAGATCCTGCCCGGTTGACCGCTGACAACAGATTTTCAGTTTACCCGGTACCGAATGAAGGGAGATTTACGGTTTCCATCAATGATCCATTGGAGCAATCCTTTACCATAAAGGTTTACAATACCATTGGCCTGCTTGTATACGAAGCACGGGATGTAATAGGAAGCGGAAGTACCGAACGCACCGTGGATCTTGGATCGGTAACTCCCGGAATCTACCTGGTAGTTTTCCAAAGCCGGGAAGAACATGTTGTCAGGAAAATCGTGATAAATTAATTTAGGGAAATTCGAACAATCGAGTAGGAAGTGAGGGATTATTTCCCCCACTGTCCTCTCACACCACCGTACGTGCCGTTCGGCATACGGCGGTTCGTAAAGATACAGATTTATTATAAACTACGGAAAGACCACAAAGGCCAAGATTGCGGAAGTAGTCGATAGTTAACGACCGAGATAAAATAGGGCTATTTGACGTGTGCCAATAACTTTTCCTCGTATTGGCAAACTCCCACGCCTTGGAAACAGGAATGCCTAATCGGACAAGGTTCTCATTTCTTGCCCTGATTCTTTTCCATTGCTTCCAGTAGCACATACGTAGCCTGCGTCGTAACCATCCATCGGTCTTTTGACAGTGAATGCTCATGTCGGCCAGAATGTAATAGTTAACCCAACCCCGTATTGTATGGTTGAGTTTCTCTACTCTGGTTTCCATGCTGATACCGATGCTCCTTCCAGTAAGTTTCTTGAGTTTGGCTTTTAACCTTTTGAGTGACTTGGCATGTACTCTGATTCGCGCCACTCCATTATGGTAATAAAAACTGAACCCTAAAAACTTTCTCTTTGTCGGGTAGTCCACTGCGCTTTTCTCCCGGCTGACTTTCAACTTCAGTCGCTTTTCAATAAACTGGCTTACGCTGTCCATTACACGGGTTCCTGCCTTTTTGCTTCTAACGTAAATATTACAATCGTCAGCATACCGACAGAATCGATGACCTCGCTTTTCCAGTTCCTTGTCCAGTTCATCAAGCATTACATTGGACAGCAACGGACTTAGTGGCCCACCCTGAGGGGTTCCCTCTTCTGTGGGGCTTACCAGTCCGTCCAGCATCACTCCCGATTCAAGGTATGCCCGGATAAGTTTCAACATCCGCTTGTCGCTTATTCTTTTGGCAAGCAGGTACATCAGCTTATCGTGATTTACCCTGTCAAAGAACTTTTCTAAATCCAGATCTACTACCACCTTGTACCCTTCGTTAATGTACTGCTGGGCCTGTTCAATAGCCTGATGTGCATTACGTCCGGGTCGAAAGCCGTAACTGTACTTAGAAAATTCTTTCTCAAAAATCGGAGACAATACCTGCGCTATCGCATGCTGTATCATCCGGTCAACTGCAGTAGGGATACCCAACAGCCTTTTTCCGCCATCCGGTTTGGGTATTTCTACCCTTCGTACCGGTTGCGGTCGGTACTTCCCTTCCAGTAAAGATTGCTTGAGGCTCTCTCCATGTTGTTTGAGGTAAGGCAGAAGTTCATCCACCTTCATCCCATCCACTCCATGGCTGCCGACATTCTTCCTTACCCGCTTGTAGGCAAGGTTCAGGTTTACCCTGTCCAGAACTTCTTCAAGCATTGTACTGGTGTTTACTTTATTCCCGTCCTCGCCTTCTGTTAACGCTGAAACGATGCTCCGCTCTCCCTCCTTACCTCGGAGTTCCACTCCTGCTTCCGGTGGGTAGTCCCGCTTCCCTGCGGGATTGGCTGCTCTCTTTACATCGCTCACAAGTCCTTCAGATTTTAAAGACATCTTTACGTTCAGCCCTTCTCCTGTTTTTGTAGGATACTATGGCCTCTGCTGACTCCTGACCCTTCAGCCATACATCTCTGCATGGGTTGTCGGTTCTGATTAAAATCCCCAACATATTGGTCAGGTCTCCCCGGGTAAGAACGATAACTTTCATCCCATATACCTGCTGCATTTACTCCAAGGGGTTCGGGCAGTATAGGACTTCGTTTTGTTATGCAAACTCATCCGCCCCTCATAAGCCTTACTATGCAGTTCTTGTCCATCAGGCCAGGACTTTGCCGCCGGCTTCCTTCAGATTCTTCCTCACGAAGGACACCCTTGCCTTAAGCTAACACTTCCTACTGCCAAGTGTGTTCGGGTCTTCCACCCTATAGTTATCGCCCATGCCGGGCGCACATAAAAAACCCGATGTTATCGGGTTTTGGAATTGGTTTGCGGAGAGACAGGGATTCGAACCCTGGGACCCCCTTACGAGGGTCAACGGTTTTCGAGACCGCCCCATTCAACCGCTCTGGCATCTCTCCGGGGTTGCAAAAATACATCTATTGATCCATAAATCATGTCTATTCGTCCATTATTGTTTTTTTTTCAATTGTTTCAAAATACCTTTGTCCGGTATTAAAAAAATATACAACCATGAAGAAATTCCCGATAATTATATTTCTAATCCTGCTAAGTGGGATGGCTTCCGTAAAGGGAGGGAACCTTTGGGCCTATCTAACCTATGCAACCTTTAATTCGCCGGAAGGCCCCTATATCGAAACCTATCTTGCTGTGGATGCCAAGAGTGTGGTGTTTAAAAGACTTGATGCAGGAGGCTTCCAGGGGACAGTTAACATCCTGATGACCTTCAAGCAAAATAACGACATCAAAGCCTTTAAAAAGTATGAATTGAAGAGCCCTGCCGTTGCAGATACAAGTAATCTCGA
>CALCGJ010000119.1 GCA_937900965.1 uncultured Bacteroidota bacterium
GAGTAGTGGAAGACGACATATAACGGGTGCGGCCGTAGATTACTCAACTGATTCACCGACAATTTTTTCAAAGCTTCCTGCAGAGTTGTTGCATCAACGTGGTCACCGGCAAACCGATCGGCTGAATATTCATTCTTCCTTGACAAAAAACTATCTGCCAACCCCAACAACAATGATAATGGGCTGTATAATAACCCGAAAGCCAGTATCCCGAGCTGGAAACCGGGGACAGCAACCTCACCCGAAAACCCGGAGAGGGATTGACAAAGATCAGCAGCCAGCCAGCTATCTTTCCGGATAAAGAGCGAAAGGATAAATAGCATCAATCCAGTTTGAAGTATCGAAATCAGAATTCCCTGTCGGGTATGCTTTTTCTTGTAGTGACCGATTTCATGCGCTAAAATTGCAACCAACTCTTTCGTTGTGTGATCATTTATCAGCGTATCATACAATACTATACGCTTTTTCGCTCCCAAGCCTGTGAAGTAGGCATTGGCCTTGGATGAGCGTTTGGATCCATCTATCACATAGATATTCTTCAACCTGAAACCAACCTTCTGTGAAAATCCTTCTATGGCATCACGCAACTCTCCGGGATCAAGAGGTGTCTGCTTATTAAAAAGCGGGACAATCAGGTTGGAATAGAACATCGCCATGAAAACCATGAAGAGGGTAATAACACCCCAAACAATCAACCAGAAATTATTACCGGCAGATAGGTAGATCCACACAACAAAAGCAAGAATCCCTCCTCCAACTATTGCTCCCAACAACAACCCTTTCAGTTTGTCGAGGATAAATGTTTTTCGGGTCGTTTTATTGAACCCAAATTTTTCTTCAATAACGAATGTACTGTATACATCAAAAGGAATTGAAATCACAGACGAGACCAGCCCTATAATGCCAAAAAAAAGTATTGCCAGCAAAATCGGATTCTCTGAATAGGCCCTGAGGAGATTATCCAGCCATATGAAAGTTCCTGAAACCAGTACTGCCAACATGACCAGGAAAGAGAAAGAGGAGATGATCCACGAGAATTTCTGTTTCACCTTTAGATACTGTTGTGACTTACCGTACTGATCCTCATCATATATACCCTTGAGTTCATCCGGAAGTTTATTACTCCATCTGGTTGTATTTAAATATTCAAGAAATCGTTCCAGGATGAAATCCAGCACCATAATAGCCAGGATCAGGTAGAAAAAAAATGATGGGAGGTGGTTCATCTGAGACCTGTATATTTCCGGAGAACCCACTCTCCGGTCAGGAATCCAAGGATCAGCAGAAATACCCAGGGTGCATTAATCAACTCCGAAAAGATATCCTGAACATAAGAGATGGAATGAATTTCCTGGTTTTGTTTGATTAACTCAGGGAGTTTGTTGAGCTCCTCGGGATAGAGTAACTCTCCCCTGTGACTCTCTGCCAGTCTGTACAAAAGGTTGTGATTGGCTGTCAGGTTAACCGCTTCGAGATTAACAGGAGTAACTACAAAAGAACCCCTTTTCTCATAGTGATCCTGTCCTGTTGTTGCAAACGAATAGTATGTGTAAACACCAGGTGGAAAAGTCCCTGCCCTCAAAAAATAAGTTGATCCGGTCTGACCAAAATGAAATGGGTATGTATTCCCTGATTCATCAGTAATAACAAGTGAAACATCCGGGCCGTTTATCAATTCATAACTCTTGTTATAAAGCTCTGCTTCCACCTCAACGGGCTCATTTTCAATAAAGTCAGACTTCAACTTGACACGAAAAAAACTTCGGTCCTGTTTGACTGAAAGGTATTGAACAATCTTTTGAATAAGCTCATCAAAAGCAATATGATCACCTGTTTGAACATGGTTTGCAAGTCTCCACCTCCATATATTTTCACCAATAATAAAGCCCCTTTTCAGATCTGTAGTATGAGTAAAACATATTAACGGGAACCGGGAGGTGATACCATTGATGCGCTGGAAAGCAAAAACTTCGGTAAGCGGGGAATATTGGTAGGATCCAAAGGGGCTCTGCAGGGGTGGGTATTGTAAAAAAAGCCGGGAAAGAGACTGATCAATAGTAAAATAAGGAAATGCCTGGTTGATTATGGGATATGCTTCTGAATAGGTTGAATGTGGTGAAGTAATAAGTATTCCGGCATTTAACCTGCTGAAAGCAGGAATATCTGACTGTGATCCAAGTACGAAAAGGGCGGACGGGAGTTGAGTAATAACAGATTCTGAGATCTTGGTACTATGGAGCCCGGGAACCTGATAAAAGATGACCAGGGCTGCACTATCTGCAGACCCGGAAAATGACTCTGAAGTCCGTTCAATTAGCTCATATTTTTCAATGCCTTCAAGAGCATCCCGGATGGCTCCGATGTCTGGGTGAGGGGAATCATAAACCAGTACGATTTTTGTACGAACATCGAGCACCTCAATGAAGATATCCTGCCGGTTATTATCGAGACTTAGCTCACCTTCCAACGGCGACAACCCTATTGAGTACTTGTGCCATCCAGGCTCATTTGCTTCGAGTAGAACCTGAATTTGTCGTGAGAAACGGTTACCAATCACAGGAGCATCATGGCTCTGAATTAGTCTGTTTTTTTCCTTCACTGTAAGTTTGATACGATCTCCATCACATTGGGAAGCATCAACCTGAATTTCTATTGGAAACCTATCTCCAAGAAAAATCTGCGGATTGTAAAGAACCTTTCTAATGGTAAGGTCACGATGATTGGTTGTATCTCCTAATGCAACAGTATAAAGAGGGTATGGGAAATTCTGCGTTGTATAATATGGATCCGTGCCAAAATTATAGATACCGTCAGATACAAGAATGACTGCTCCCACATTCCTATTCAGGTAACGGTTAGTGATTTCGGAGAAAAAGTGGGAGATGTTTGTTAACTTATCATTGAAATCGACATTCATTGGCGACATCAGGTCCTCTCCAAATGAGTATGTCCTTACATCGTAATTCTCCCCCAGTTCTGTGGCAAGTGTCTCAAGGTTATCCAGGAACTCTCCCTTGATTAAATTAGAATCTTTGCCATGCACCATGGATTGAGAATTATCCAGCCCAATAATGATCACCGGATCCTCAATGGTTGTGATTTGTTGTCTAATGAGTGGAGAGAGTAAAAGGAAGGAGATTAATGATACCGACAGGAACCTGAACCCGGCCATGAAGCGCAGAAACCAAGGATTAGTCCCATCTTTATTTGTCCTAACGTAGAGTAACCAGGCATAAACTACCCCAAGTAACAGGCATAATAGTATGAACCATAAAGGATATTCAGTAAGGAGTCCCAAAAGATGAAGTATTAAGTATGCATCCCGCCACAAACACTCACGACCTGTCCGGTAACGTATGCACTGAGATCAGAGGCAAGGAACACACATGCATCAGCAACATCATCTGGTGTTCCGGGGCGTTTCAATGGAATCTTTTCAACCCACGCTTTGCGGAAATCCTCAGGTATTTTGGCTGTCATTTCAGTTTCAATGAAACCGGGAGCTATTGCATTCACCCGGATGTTTCTGCTTCCAAGCTCCATAGCAATTGACTTGGTAAAACCCAGTATACCGGCTTTGGAAGATGCATAATTTGACTGACCTGCATTCCCGGACAATCCCACTATTGAACTCATATTGATGATACTCCCCTGCCGTTGACCCAGCATGTGTCTTTGGATTGCTTTGGTGAGATTAAATACTGATTTTAAATTCACGTTTATCACAGTATCCCAGTCAGTTTCACTCATTCTCAGAAGAAGGGTGTCACGTGTAATCCCAGCGTTGTTGACGAGGATCTGGATCGATTGGAAATCCTCCAATACTCTGATAATAAGCTCCTCGCTATCCGCATACGAACTGGCATCTGAAGCGTAGCCTTTCCCTTTGACCCCCAGGTCGGCCAGTTCTTTCTCTAAACATTTTGAATCGTCGTTATAGGCAATATCTGTAAATGCTACATCGGCTCCATGCCTGGCAAACCTGAGTGCGATTGCTTTACCAATTCCTCGGTTAGCTCCGGTGATCAATGCCGTTTTTCCTTCTAGTAACTTCATGATTTATCGTTTTTAATTAGATCCACTTTACCAGGTTCAAATCCTGTCGATGAGGGAGTAATGGATTTTTAGGATACAACCTGAAAACATAATCGTAAACACCAGCCTGGTTTAATGAGATATCGCATTTAAATGAAACGATGTTCCTCTCAGCCTTTTCAAGCTTCATCTCTCTGATAAAAATCGGTTCTTTCACAACATCATTCACTTTTTTACCAAATAGAACCTCGATGCCAATATCGGTACCCGAGAGCTCATTCAAGTCGAGGATGATCTCTGCTTTAAACGGCTGCCCAAGTTCAAGAGGTTTCTGTGTTGAGTCGGGAGTCTTGATCGATATCACCTCAATGCCATCCCATCCCCTCATCACTTTCCGTTTCCAAGAAGCAATGTGGCGGGCCATTTCGTAGTTCTTTCCAACGATCACCTTTGACCGCTTCATCATCCGGTTGTAATACTTCTCGAAATAATCATCCAGCTGCCGTTTCATGGTAAAGTGGGGAGCAATCTCTGAGATCGTATTCTTGATATAGGAGACCCATTTCACAGGAACCTCATTTGCATCCCGTTCATAGTAAAGAGGTATTATCTCTTCCTCCAGGATGGTGTAAATTGTCTCTGCGTCGAGTTCATCCTGGAATTGAGCATTGTCATATGTCTCCTCCTCACGCAGGGCCCATCCTGCATTTTCACGATATCCTTCTGCCCACCAGCCATCAAGCACACTGAAGTTGATTACACCGTTCATCACAGCCTTTTCACCGGAGGTTCCGGAAGCTTCCAAAGGCCTGGTTGGAGTGTTAAGCCACACATCGACCCCTCGGATAAGGTATTTAGCAAGTTCAATATCATAGTTTTCAACAAATAAGATCTTCCCCAGAAACTCCGGCATGTGCATCACCTCAAATATGCGCTTGATCAGGTCCTGACCGGCTTTGTCGTGGGGGTGTGCCTTTCCGGCAAAGATGAACTGAACCGGCCGGTCTTCATTGTTTACTATCCGTGCAAGCCGGTCGAGGTTACTGAAAAGAAGCAGGGCCCGTTTATAGGTAGCAAACCTCCGGGCAAATCCAAGGGTCATGGCATTTTTCGGCAGTGCCTCCCTGATCTTGAACATGACTTTCGGATTCTCATTCCTGCGGGTCATATCATTGTAAACCCGCTTCAGGAGATATTCAGAAAGCTGGTTCTTTTGCTTCAGCTTGGTGTTCCATACCGTTTCATCATCTACGGTATGAATCTTCTTCCAGAATTCAGGATTTGACTGGTCACTAAGAAACTCCTCCCCGAATACCTTCAGGTATAACTGCTGCCACGACTTGGCTGTCCATGTTGGATAGTGTACTCCATTTGTGACATAACCAATATGAAGCTCATTCGGGTAATATCCGGCATAAAGCTTACTGAACATCTCGCGTGACACGCGGCCATGAATTCTACTCACACCGTTGATCTCCTGCGAGAATTTAGCAGCCAGTACACTCATAGAAAATTTCTCTCCCGTATCATTTTCTACCATCCGGCCAAGATTCATGAACTGGTTCCAATTGATATTCAGACGGTCTGAGTAGATTGAAAGGTATCTCCTTAAGAGATCTTCAGGGAATGTATCGTGGCCAGCTGGTACCGGTGTGTGTGTTGTAAACAACGTAGTAGCCCTGACCACTTCCACAGACTGGGCAAATGTGAGCCGTTCGTTCTGAATAAATTTCCTCATGCGTTCCAAACCTATGAATGCAGAATGGCCTTCGTTGCTGTGAAACAGATTGGGCTTCATTCCCAATGCATCCAACGCCCTGATCCCTCCGATACCCAATAGAATCTCCTGGCGTAACCGGTTTTCCTGGTCACCTCCATAAAGCTGGTGAGTGATCGAACGATCTGCTTCCTGATTCTCTTCAATATCTGTATCCAGGAGATAGAGCGGAATACGACCGACATCTACCCGCCAAATCTTGGCAAATATGGTCCGGCCAGGGAGAGCAAGAATGATCTTTACCCAATTGCCATCTTCGTCGCGGATTGGGTTTAGCGGCAGGTGGGTAAACTTCTGAGGGAAGGAGGTGGCAATCTGATCTCCATGAAGTGATAGGCTTTGCCGGAAATATCCATACCGATACAATAAACCAACTCCCACTATATTAACGTTCGAGTCACTTGCCTCTTTCAGATAGTCTCCTGCCAGCATTCCGAGTCCCCCTGAAAAGATTTTAATTGTATCATGCAAACCATATTCCATACTGAAATATGCTATCATCTCTTTGGGTTTCTCCTCCCCTTTTGCCAGGTAGGCATCGAATTTGGCCAGAACCTTCCGAAGACGGCCAACAAATTTCTCATTGTTGCTAAGCTCCTGGAGCTCTTCGTACGCGAGTGATTCGATAAGTGCAACAGGGTTGAATTTTAACTCATACCATCGATCGTGATTGATTTGCTCAAACAGCTCACTTCCCTCATAATTCCAGGACCACCACAGGTTCCTGGCCAGTCGTTCCAATCCATCAAGGTTTTCGGGGATCCTTTGCTGAACAAGAACTTTCTTCCATTCAGGTCTGATATCAACAACAGCTTTGATCTTTGGTGTCTTGGCCTGGGGCTGTTTGCTCCGGAATTTATCAAATCTTCCGGCCGATTTTTCGATTGCTTTTGAGTAGGCATTTTTGTAATAAACAATCAGGTTTTTCCAGAGCGCCGACCTGGAAATTTCATAGGCTTTTATCCTGATCTTGATAATCTCCTTTTCAGTTTTATTTGAGCAAAGGACTACATTTTTAACAATTTCATCAACTACATAACTGGCGTTGTCATCCGTGCGTTCTATAACTGAGATACACTCTTTGATTGTTGGGAAGAGATCTTTCACCCACTGCCCGAATCCAGCCAGAGTAGTGGTAATGGTAGGAATGTGAAAAGCGAGACTTTCAAGGGGTGTATACCCCCAGGGTTCGTAATAGGATGGAAAGATAGAGCCATCAAATCCGATCAGCAAGTCGTAATAATCCAGGTTAAAAACTCCATCGTCACCGTTTAGATAGGCCGGAACAAAAATGATTTTAACTCTGTCTTCCAACCTGTTTAAAAGATTGACCTCGCGTATATTTTGGAGGACCCTATCGTTCTCAGGCTCATGCAGTCCGTGTGTAAGATACTCCTCCTGCAATGGGTGTGTAAAATCAGGCTTCTCAATCCTTGCAAGCAAATCCTGACGGGGGCCCGATTGATAAGCAGGCACGGTGATAAATGCAACGATAGGTTCCCCCAGTTTCTCATGAGTATTCAACTTTCCCATTGCATCAATGAAAAGATCGATCCCTTTGTTGTGAAACTCATACCTCCCACTCGTAATAATCAGAATACTATCTCTGGATAGTTCCTGGTTAAGCAATCCTTCAGCAACCTCAAACAATTTCCCCCTGGAAATGTCGCGCTTGGCGTAATAGGCCTCCCGTGCCGGGACAAAAGAATCTTCAAAACCGTTTGGTGTTATCTCATCCACCCCTTTCCCAAGGAATTGGATGCATTCATTGTCAGTAATACTACTTACAGTGGTGAAACAGTCCGATTCAAGAGCTGCCAGTTTCTCCAGGGAATATTTCGAAACAACACCAAAGCGTTTAGCAATCTCATCGCCATCATAGGTTGATAGATTCTGATAAAGAGGCAGTCCGTTTCCGGCAATGCACCGGCCAATTACAGTAGCATGTGTAGTAAATACTGTACCAATCTGTGGAACTTCCTCTTTTAGATATAGGATACCGGCGCCGGTCATCCACTCATGAAAATGTGCTACAATTTTATCCTGATGAGAGAGGTTGAAGTTGTAGAAACTCTCAATAATTTTAGCGGCAGCATACCCAAAGAGTGCCGGTTCCAGATAATCCCATCCACCAGGAAGAGAGTCCAGTTTATAACTTTCCCAGAATTTTCCCAGAATGGCGTCTTTCTCAGTGAAGAAGTTCGTAAAATCTACCAGTACAGCTATTGGTTGTCCACTGATGTTCCATCTGCCAATCTTTATCCTGAGGCCTTCTGCTTCTGCCTGTTGCCGCCATGATTTATAGAGAAACTTATCTTCCTGGAATAACGGATTCTCATGCGTCTCTTTCCAAACATCCGGACCAATTACAATATAATTGTCTTTCAATTCTTCAACAAGTGTCAATGCCTTTGTGGAGATTACAGTATAAATGCCTCCCACTTTATTACATACTTCCCAGCTTGTCTCAAACAGGTAGTCGGGATTGACCACACGTTGTTCTTTCATAACCATATTTCTTCGGGATTATTTTTTTGCCTTTTTCCCGGGTTTTTTCGCCGCATCTGCTTTCAATGAGGTGCCCGGGATAGTGATAGTCTTTTTCGCTTTGGGGGATGCTGTCTTTTTCGCTTTGGGGGATGTTGTCTTTTTCACAGCTGCCTTTACTGATTTGGGAGTTGCAGCACTTTTTGCAGTCTTCCCGCTTCGGGTTGACTTTTTCGTGATTTCAGCTTCAGGTTCTGACACAACACCCGGCTCTCCCTCCTGGTCAACACGTATGCTGAAATCAGAGAGGACGTTCATGTAATTAATGAAAGCCTCATAGGGAGACGGATACGGGTTGAAATATTTATGAACTTCACCACCGGAGAACCATTTCGTGCACATGTAATAAAAATGATCGCTTGTCTGGAGCCGTTCCCAGTCACGCAAAACATCAGGTTTTTTGCAGCTTATCACTTGTTTTTCAATTGCATACAGTTTCCTGAAGGCCTCATCCTGAAGTTCATTCCCAAGCCAGGCTGTCAGATCCTTCTCCTCATCAGCCCACGATATGGGGAACAACACTGATACCGGGGCAACAGGTTGAAGTTGTTCACTTACCTCTCCGGGAGTTGAGAATTGATAATTTGAATTTGACAAGACTGTTTTGGGAAGGTTATAGAAAAAATCAAAAATACCGGTCTCTTTCCCTTGCTGCTCTCCTATTGTCTCATAATTCAGAAACAGGTTTATCACCTCTTCATTCTTAGGGACAGTATTCATCCACCCTACGAACTTCTCCGTAGTGACAGGCCATTCCGACCATTCCCTGTTGGAGAACCTGAAAATGATATCATCACTCAATCTGAAATTTCTGAGCAACAATTTTAATTTCGGGTTAACAGCGCTATAATAAAGGAAGTTAGGACTCTTCCACCCAAGAATATGCTTTGCTCCTTCGGTCAGGAGTGTATTAAAGCCCAGGTCAGCTACAGAAAGGCCAATGTCGTCGTCAAAGATTAGCTCGGTATTACTGAATGTGGTCGGGCTCTGATTAAACAGATCATTGATTCGGTCACGATGTTTCTCAACCTGGCGCACAAACTCCTCTTTGCTTCCCAATGATGCAAGAGAATGCGAATATGTTTCGCCTGTAAACTCTACGCAACCTGTTGCAGCAAGTTCCTGAAATCCGTGAATTACCTCAGGTGCGTGTTGCAGGAGTTGTTCCAGAGCCGGGCCGGAGATGCTAAAGGTAACTTTAAAGGCAGTCCCAAACTCCCTGATCAAATCAAGCATCATTTTGTTTGCGGGGAGGTATGACCTCTCAGCAACCCGCCGGATGATGTGGCGATTCTGATAATCATCATAATACTGATGATCCTGACCAATATTAAAAAACCTGTAGGTACGTAACCTGTAAGGCTGATGAACCTGAAAACAAAGATTGATGAATTTCATAGTGCTGTTTTGTAAACTTCAAGTACGTTAAAAGCCGCGTTCTCCCACTTCAGGTTATCCACCTCTTCTTTCCCATACATGGCAAACATCTTCTGCAATCCCTGGTAATGAAGGATTCCATAAATGGCATCAGCCATGGCATCAATATCCCAAAAATCGACTTTAATTGCATGTTTTAATATCTCAGAAACCCCCGACTGTTTGGAGATAACCACCGGAACATTTGATCGCATGGCTTCCAGGGGTGAAATACCGAATGGTTCCGATACCGACGGCATGACATAGACATCGCTCATGGCAAACATCGTATCCACTTCAGCTCCAGCCAGGAATCCGGTAAAGTGAAACCTGGTCCCCATTCCCAGTTTGGCAATCCGGCGAACCATCCTGTTTAACAGATCTCCGGATCCGGCCATAACAAACCGGACATTCGAATCTCTTTTCAATACTTTGTGGGCCGCTTCTACGAAATAATCAGGTCCTTTCTGGTATGTAACACGTCCGAGGAATGTAACCACCTTCTCCTTCACATGTTTTTGAACATCGTTCAACTCAGGACGATCAGAGGGTTCTACTGCATTATGGACCGTAAATACTTTAGCGGCATCGATCCCATATTTTTCAATAACGATCTGCCGGGTTAGATTACTGACAGTGATTATCCGGTCAGCCTCCTCCATCCCTTTTCTTTCAATCTCAAAAACAGACGGGTTTACATTTTTTCCAGAGCGATCGAATTCTGTTGCATGAACATGGATCACGAGAGGCTTCCCGCTGATGTGCTTGGCTGCGATCCCGGCAGGATATGTCAACCAATCATGAGCATGGATCAGGTCATAGTTCTCCTGGCTTGCAATTGAAGAGGCAATCAGCGCGTAGCGGGAAACCTCCTGCATCAGGTTCTTTCCGTATTTACCAGAAAATGTGAATTTTTTAGAAAAAACTGAATTGGTTTGCACAATTTTCTGAAGTTCCTCTGATTCAATCAACTCTCCAAACTCCTCCTCTCCAACGTAGGGGATAAGGTTTGAACCAATCTCCATATATTTGATCTTATTCCAGAACTCCTGATGTTCACTTTCCATGAAGTCCATAGTCACATCGCTGGCATTGAGGAGCCTGAATCCCTCATGGGATTCATCTCCAAAAGCTTTCGGCACAACAAAAATGACCTCGGTTCCCAGTTTAACCATCCCTTTGGTCAACCCGAAACAAGCAGTCCCCAATCCACCTGTGATGTGGGGTGGAAACTCCCAACCGAACATTAAGACACGCATTTCAATTTACGATTTATCAATTTACGAATGACGATTTTACCCCTAAATCCCCTGAAGGGGACTACCTCTATCTTTATTAATCCTTCTTTATTCCTCCTCGTCCCTCTTCCTTCTTCCTTCTTCCTTCTTCCTTCTTCCTTCTTCCTTCTTCCTTCTTCC
>CALCGJ010000120.1 GCA_937900965.1 uncultured Bacteroidota bacterium
GTACAGGAGAGAAAAATAAATAGCGAAAATGCTAAATAGCGAAATATCTTCATTTTCAATTTGTAACTCATATTTCGTAGTTCGCAAATTTGTTACAGGATATAGGAGAAAAGTAACCTGAACTGATAGCGCTCAAACTCACTAAGATTCAGGCAATTGTTCGTAGAGATACCTCTCAGTCCGACTATCTGGGGCATGAAGGTGAAGTTAACCCAGAAGTCGTTCGTGGCATAACTGAAGGTGGGCCCGGCATAGAGAGCAGAGTGGGCCCAGCCGTTGTCATCTGAAAATACATTTGGATTTCTTGCCTCAACACCCAGGGTGAACCCTTTTCCAATGTCAACTCCCACCCCATAGTTTAGTTCAATCTCATACTTTGTCTCTACTTCCACCTTATCCTTTTTTGTCTCCCACTCCCATTCAGGCTCAAACACAAAGTTGAATGCCTGGGTCACCCTGCCGATCCGCTTGTCGAGGATTATTTTGGCTTCCAGCTTGAGCTGGTCCAGTCCGATTGTAAATTCTCCGTATAAAGCGGAACCGATGGAATTGGCAACCGGGTCGCTGATCTTATACTTCCATTCATTGGAAAAACTGAATGAATTGGACCTATCCATCACCATAAGGGTATCTTCCAGATGTGCTGCTGCTTTCCCCTTATAGTTAAGGTAAAAAGCTGTTTGCAGCCGCTTGCCCAGGCCAATCTCAAATTCAACACGGGCATCCATTCTGCGATAGTAGTCTTCCCGGCCCGTTCGGTAGGTAGTCCATATCTCAATCTCCTTTTGACCTTTATTGAGAACCAGACTCTGATACACATACGTAAATATCCTATCCTGGCTCATGGCCTCCCCTGCGAAAAGAAAAAAGCCTGCAATCATGAAAAGCACAAGTTTCTTCATCCTTTGTTTTGTTAATTATTTAATGGTACAAATATATTATTTTTATTTGTTCTAAGAACTATTCCAAATTAAATTTTAAGTACCTTCCCGTACAAACCCCATCGTGAAATTCTTTGAGGATGTAAATCTTTTACTAATTTTGATTATCCAAAAGCAACATTAAATCAGAAATATATGTCAGAAAAAGTACTGGACAAGGTATCTCCCGGAGTAGTAACCGGCAATGGAGTACAGGAGATTTTCCGTATCGCGAAGGCGAACAGGTTTGCACTTCCGGCCGTAAACGTAGTAGGAACCGACAGCATCAATGCAGTCCTGGAATCAGCAAAGGCCGTTAATTCCCCTGTTATCATTCAGTTCTCTAATGGCGGGGGCCTGTTTTATGCAGGAAAGTCACTGAAGAATGAACACGAACGCGGTGCAATCCGGGGATCAATCTCAGGAGCACAACATATCCATGAGGTGGCTGACCTGTATGACGTGCCCGTGATAATCCATACAGACCATGCTGCAAAGAAACTGTTGCCATGGATTGACGGCCTCCTGGATGCCGGTGAGGCTTTTTACGCAAGACACGGTAAACCATTATTCAGCTCCCACATGCTTGACCTTTCCGAGGAGCCGCTCGAAGAGAATATCGCAATCTGCAAGCGTTACCTGGAGCGGATGAGTAAAATCGGGATGACCCTGGAGATTGAACTTGGTGTGACCGGCGGGGAGGAGGATGGAGTGGATAACACCAGCATCGACAGCTCCAAGTTATATACTCAGCCCGAGCATGTTGCTTATGCATATGAACAGTTGATGCAGGTGAGCGACTGCTTTACGATTGCGGCTTCATTCGGGAATGTCCATGGTGTTTACAAACCCGGAAATGTAAAGCTGGAACCTGTCATTCTGCGCAACTCCCAGGAATATATTCAGAAAAAGTTCGGGACAGGGCCCAATCCGGTTAATTTCGTCTTCCATGGCGGGTCCGGTTCAGAACCGGCACAAATTGCAGAAGCGATCTCTTATGGGGTCATCAAGATGAACATTGATACCGATACCCAATGGGCTTTCTGGGCAGGTATTCTGGACTATTATAAAAAATATGAAGGCTACCTCCAGGGACAGATAGGCAATCCCGAAGGAGAGGATAAACCCAATAAGAAATATTACGACCCGCGGGCATGGTTACGTAATGGAGAGAAATCACTGGTTGAGCGGCTAAAGATCGCTTTCGCAAATTTAAATTGCTTAAACAGAAATTAAAACTCCCCCTCCCTTGTTGGGGAGGGGGTTGGGGGGTGGGGTTAACCCGTTGCAATTGTCATCAACTCCCGGCTGTGAATGCTCAGTACGGGGTAAGGTGAATGGTTCACCACCTGCTGCGCGTAAGGCCCCATCCACAAATTTGAGGTGGTTGTTTCCTGGTCGGTCATGATAGATATCAGGTTGGCATCCACCTCTTTGGCATAATCGATCATCGAATCGGCAAGGTTTGTCACCTCCATCGACTCAGTCAGGAATTTGATTCCTTCCTGTTCAAAATAACGTGCAACCTGGGATGCATAAAAATCGACATTCTGTCTGATCGGTTTTACTTTGGAGCTGTAGAGTCGTAATATGTGTACTTCAGCATCGTGCAATTTGGCCAGATGGCCTGTAAAGGTAGCTTTCTGGCGTGTATCCAATGTGCTGTCAACAGGGAATACAATCCGATGTAACGGGCGTCGGATGTTTATCCCGGCACGAATAGTGATCACTGGACACTCACACGCTGAAACAATCCGGTTGGCATTGCTGCCAATCCAGAACTCGTCGAATCCGGAAGCCCCGTGTGTGCCGGCAACCACAAGCATGGCCCGACTGGTTTTGGCTTCAGCAGCGATCTCTTTGTAAACCTTTCCCTTTCTGAGTTTAAATGTGATCTTAACACCAGGGTATTGAGGAGCGAATTTCTCGATCAGCTTTTCAAACCTCTCTTTGATGTTCTCTACAGGATCATCCTTTTGGTTTTCATATTTCTCCCTTTGGCTGGCGGGTTTTCCTACCCATACCAGGATAAGCTCGCATTTGCAAACTTCTGCGATGGACAGCGCATGCTTTAAAGCATTTATTGAGCAGTCCGAAAAATCGATAGCAGCAATAATTTTACCCATGACTTACTGTGTTAATCAATGTTAGGTAATTTGATCTGGTCGGCAACCACATATGCGCTGGGATAGTGAACCTGGATTTCCTGGAGGAATCTGAATGCATCGAGCCGTGTTCTGAAATCACCAACCCTTACTTTATAATTAGGCGAAATGAAGTGAAGGTAGACACCTGTTTCCGAGTATCTTCTCCTAAAATCATCACAAACCGTTTTTGCTTTATTTTTTGAGTTGGCCCCGGAATCGAAAAAGATCTGAATGCGGTAACCTGGTATTCCTTCCCGTGTTTCGTTAACCCTGATGTGTTTCTTAACCAGGAGGTCAATAGCCGGATCCTGGATGATCTTTACATCTCCCTCTCGCTGATCCTGAGCTGCAAGGAAAACAGGAAACAACAGAAACGAGGCGATAATCAGAGATATTTTCATTCCATTCATTATTGTAAACAGAAATTATCCTGTGGATGAATACTCAAAACCGGCATAGGCGACTGGCTGATGATCTGTTGCGCGTGCAATCCCAATAAGGTATTTGAAGGAGTCTCCTGTTCCGTCATAATTGAGATCAGATCCACGTCAACATTCATGGCATATTGCAACGTAGACTTGGTTAAGTCGTTACTCACAATGCTATCCTCTACAAAGGGGACCTCATTGGCGAAAAGATAGGAGGTGGCCTGTTGTACATATTTATCCGCAAGTCGCTGGATCGAATTCAAGTGGCTGGAATGAGTAGCCAGAATATGGACCTCGGATTTGAACATTTTTGCCAATCGTACAACATAGGGGAGCTTCTGAATAGTCTCGGCACTGCTGTCAATGGGTGTCAGTATCTTGTTGATGCCCTTTTTGATTGAATAATCGTGTCTCACTACAATCACAGGTGAGCTTGCGTATGTGACGATCTTATATGCATTACTACCAATCCAGTATTCCTCAAACCCGCTGATTCCATGTGTACCGGCGATAATCAGTCCCGCACCCTCATGCCTTGCCAATTGGTCGATTTCATGGTATACCTTTCCCTTCTTAAGCTTGTAATCCATCTTTAACCCCTTCCCCATTCGCTTGCTATACTGTTTGATAACATCCTCAAAGCGCTTCTTGGCTTCGAGCCGGTTCTGGTTCGATGTGTCAGGATATAAAGACTCAGTAGGACTGATCTTGTCAACCCAAATCATCAGGATGTTGGCTTTGAATTTATTGGCTAAAGGGATTGTGTACTCCAAAGCATGCAATGAGATGTTGGAGAAATCTATAGCCACTACAATCGCTTGCATGATGAGGCGTGTTAAAATGATTGTAGTAAAAGTAATAATAAAATAATAAGAAACAAAATAAAGGGAGAGGAATAAAATCAGCAAAAGAAGCCAAAATCAGGATAGGGGCTGTCGGATTTACGCATTTAGTTAAGTAGAAGAACGAGTTACAGACTAGTCAACACCGAGGGGCTTGGATCCGACAGCCACGCTATCACCATTTTTATTTTTACTAACCTTATGAGAAAAAAACAGACTAGTATTAAACAAGACAATCGTTCATGAAATGGTTGCACCCATTGTTTATTTTTTAACAAATTTCTTCAGCACCCTCCAGTTTGAATGGATGTCCTGAAGGGAAATCAGATAGAGTGCGGGTGGCAAACTTTCCAGGTTGAGCTCCTGCTGCAAATTTCCTGCGGGAAGTTGCCAGTCGGCCGTCCTTAACAACTGACCCATCTGGTTATACACCCGCGCCTGGACGTGTTCAGGGTACTTCAATGAGATCTGGATTCTCATAAAGGTATTCACAGGATTAGGGAATATGACCACATGAACAGGTTCTGTTGAAGCTGGATCGTTGATGCCGGAAATGGCCGCATAAACCCTCAGCTCAAGGCTGTCAGCAGATGGGTCGTCATCGTCCAGTAAAAGATCCAGTTTTTCAGAGAATCTGGCTGTATATTCACTGAAGATTTGATATTCTCCAGGGGGAACATCCTCGAAAAAGAACTCCCCTGAAGAATCTGTATAGGTGCAAAAATATGGGTTTCCTTTCTCGTCTGCCAAAACCACCTGCCCTTTTTCCATTGGGACAGACCCGCCAATGCTCTGTTCCATCACCAGCTGTCCCCGGATGTAGCCTTCACCTGGTGACATGGGTGTACCGTGAACCATATAGATATTCACGTTGTATATGTTCTGATTGACATTCAAGGTGTCGGCATCTGTCCAGAGAAGACAATCCCCATGATATGCCGGCAGATATTCTGAAAATTTTGGCGAAGACTCAAGCAATCCTGTTTTCAGGAAATACTTCCCCTCTGTGACCCCGGAAAACCAGAAATAACCAAGGGTGTCGAAAATGACGGAATCAACAGGAACAAGTCCGATCGGTTCAAATTTGTAGAGGTAAGCAAACGCAACATCACCTGTAGAAACAGGGTTATTGATGGGATAGTTTCCTGCAAATAGCAAACCTCCGATGTTATACTGAGGAAGAATATCCACATGCAGGGTCATACATGTGCTGTCAAAGCAGGGATTCAGGCTGTCTGTCCCTGAGACTGTCAGACACACGGTAAACTCTCCAGTAAAAGGAAAGGCATGTGAAGGATTTTCACCACTGGAGGTGGACCCGTCGCCAAAATTCCAGAAATAGTCAGTGATATTTCCCGTAGAGGTGCTGGTGAAGTTGACGATGAGATGGTTTCCTGCATCCTGCTGATACGTGAAAGAGGCTTCACAGCCTTTCCATGTAGGCTGTGCCATGGTCGGGAAAGCTGCGAAGAAAAATGATAACAGGAATATTATTTGTCTGTTCATCTTGTTTTGTTTTGAAAATTCAATCTGTACCAGATGCCGGTTCTCAATCCTATGCTGTAGGGCTGTTTATCGCCCCTGCTGCTGTTCTCATCAATGGCCTGCAAATAATACTTAAATGTTGGTTCTATCAGGAGAAAGAAGTTCCTGGCAAATTGATATTCAACACTGATTCCTGCGGTTAATCCCAGCGAATGTTTGTTTCGTTCAGCTCCTCTCCGCTCAATATCAAGGATCCTTCCTTCAGGTATGTAGAAAGTTGGAGCAGGTTCGTTTATGGAGACCAGGTATGCATAGAGCAATCCGGCTTCAACCGAAAGTCTCCAGGCAGCGTTGTCGATTATCCGATACCCGACACTGAGCGGAATCTGGAGGTAGTAATACTTGTTCTTCGTACTGTAATCGTACAGGTACTGAACAGAATCGTAAACCGTTACCTGCTTGGCCTCAAATTGTGGATCGCCGGTATTCCCTGGCTCAATGGAATAGGAATTGATGGTGTAATAGTATCCGATACTGTCGTTTTTCAGATAGGATATGGCATAATCGCCAATGTCTGTTGAGTATGTCAGTCCTGCACCGCTCTGAATGTAAAATCTGCCCAGGTTGTAGCGTGCTCCGAAATCGAACGTATAGTTGTATTTGAATGAGCCGGATGCGTTGTTGTAAAACACCATATCGGGTGTGATATTGATACCTAAATCGAGTGATCGTGATAGAGGTTTACGAAGAGATTCCGGAGAAGTTTCCTTTGGGACCGGATTTATAACAGATTGCATGGTGGGAGGGTTGACAACCACTGACAGGAGAGGTTCGGGATATTGACCGTTTAGACCGGATATTGGGTCAGGGGAAACAATCTGTGGGTTGGAGGTGGTGCCGTGGTGCAATGGTGCAGTGGTGGAAGTGGTGCCGTGGTGCAATGGTGCAGTGGTGGAAGTGGTGCCGTGGTGCAATGGTGCAGTGGTGGAATTGGTGCCGTGATGCCGTGGAGCCGTGGTGATGACAGATGTTGTTACTTGCTTTGCAGGAGTAGTCGCTGCTTCTTCAGATGTTGTTACTTGCTTTGCAGGAGTAATCGCTGCTTCTTCTGATGTCGCTATTTGCCCGGTAGAGGTTGAGAGCTTGACCTGTGCTTCCTGAGCTGTGGAGATACCATTTGAAGCCGGTTCCGGAATTGTCGATTCAAGGGTTAAAGGATCAGGTTTGGTGGTTGGAGATAGAATAACCTCTTGTGATGTAATAGTTTCATCATGCTGATTGGGGAGTGATTCGCTCTCACCTGTGCCGAGATAGAGGATAACTCCGGTAAGGATTGCAGCCAGAGGGATAATGCCCCAGAATGCTTTCGGGAGGTTGATAAACTGAAACCTCCCAAGCTCTGACATGGTCATTTGTCTGTTGAGCTTTTTCCAAACTCCAGCTGACGGATCTGTCTGCATCTCTCCAAGAGAACTTCGGAACAGGTTGTCCAGCTGTTCGTCCTCTTTAAGAAATTTCTCGTTGCTCATCTGCGTCTTATTTAATTATTTTTTTCTCTCTGTCAGACTTTTCCGAAGGTAATTCCTTGCCCGCGATAGTTGCGATTTGGAAGTATTCTCCGAGATCTCCAGCTCTTCTGCTATATTTTTATGACTGTATCCTTCAAACACATACAGGTTGAACACCACTTTGTATCCCGGAGGCAGTGCCTGGATCGCTTCCATTACCTCCTCTGGTTTATACATTTGCTCTCCTGCGTCAACCGATCCTTGATCAGGTATCCAGTTACCCAGAGTATAGGGGTCGGTATCTATGATGATCAGCTTCTTTGCTTTCAAAGTGTTAATAGCCTGGTTGATCATGATCCGGCGAACCCATCCCTCAATTGAACCACTCTGCCTGAAGGTGGATATCTTCTGAAAGATCTTGATAAACCCCTCTTGAAGCACATCCTCAGCCTCCTGCCGATTCCTGCAATAGCGCATGCATAAAGAGAGCATCGGTGAAGCAAAATGCTGATACAGCATGAATTGCGCTTTCCTCTTTTCCTTTATGCACCCCTCAATAATAATCGGGTCAAGTGGCATATGACCAGTCTGCAATTGGTTAGACAATCATTTTTATGCTAAGTTGCGTCTTTTAACCGCTTTTTAACAGAATTCAAAAATAGCGTTTTTATATTTTATACTTTTGCTTCTTAACCTGATTCCGAACTTTCCTCCAATCCATGAACGAAAACCTCGACCCTACCGGAAAAACATTGACTCCTGTCGACCAGGAGATCGAACGGGTATTGAGGCCTACGGAGTTTCTCGAATTTTCAGGACAAGATGACATTATCGAGAACCTGAAGATCTTCGTGAAAGCAGCCCGACAGCGGAACGAATCACTCGACCATGTGTTATTGCATGGCCCTCCCGGACTCGGCAAAACCACTCTTGCCCATGTAATCGCCCACGAGCTGGAGGTAAACATCCGGGTAACATCCGGGCCGGTATTGGATAAACCCGGCGACCTGGCCGGACTGCTCACAAACCTGGATGAGCATGATGTGCTTTTTATTGACGAGATCCATCGGTTATCGCCGGTTATCGAAGAGTATCTTTATTCGGCGATGGAGGATTACAAGATCGACATCATGATCGAAACAGGCCCCAATGCCCGTACTATCCAGATTAAGTTGAACCCATTTACCCTGATAGGAGCCACTACACGATCGGGACTGCTCACCGCCCCCCTGCGCTCCCGCTTCGGGATCAATTCGCGTCTCTCTTACTATCCGGCTGAAATACTGGAGAAAATCCTTCGCCGGTCAGCTGAGATCCTTGAAGTCCCTATCGACCTGGAGGCCTCCGTGGAAATAGCCCGGCGAAGTCGTGGCACACCCCGGATCGCCAACCTGCTGCTAAGAAGAGTCAGAGATTTCGCCCAGATCAAGGGTGACGGAAACATCGATCTCAAGATCAGTCGTTACGCTCTGGGAGCTATGAATGTCGATATCTACGGACTTGATGAAATGGACAACAAGATACTGGCAACCATTATCGACAAGTTCAAAGGGGGTCCGGTAGGATTAACCACCATTGCAACTGCTGTGTCGGAAGATGCCGGAACCATTGAAGAAGTTTACGAACCATTCCTTATCCAGGAGGGTTTCCTTGTTCGCACTCCCCGGGGTCGTGAAGCAACGGAAAGAGCATATAAGCACCTTGGGAGATTCAATCCGGGAGGACAGGAACAGCTATTTTGATATTGCACATCATTGCCATCATTGCCATCATTGCCATCATTGCCATCATTGCCATCATTGCC